>JABWAQ010000123.1 GCA_013360945.1 Candidatus Brocadia sp. | reverse complement strand
CTGCCTCCGCCCATTCAACGTGCAGCGAGCCAGGGCCGTGACATGCCTCGCATGATACATCAATCTCAGACCACGTAGTGTTGTATCGGTCTGTGGCTGCATCGTAGTTTTTTTTCAGGTTAGTGGAATGGCACTCAGCACACATATAGTTCCAGTTCTGTGAAATTCTTGTCCAGTAGAGAATATCACCTGGCGGAATACGCTCGTTGCCGTAGATGTGAAACCAGCGCTGGCCGCCTTGCTCTTTCGGTCTCGTATCCCAGCACAGAGGCAGAGTCTGCACACGCCCATCGGGAAATTCAACCAGATACTGCTGCAAAGGCCGCACACCGAAGGTGTATTTAATGGCAAACTCCTGGAATTTACCTCTAAAACCTTCGGTGAAAACAAAAAACTTGCCATCTCTTTTATAAAACTTCGAAGTCACATCATGATGATTGAACGAAGTATTGTTGAAATCCCCGAACACAGTCGCATCGACAGCATAATCCATTGCAAGGTCGTGATCAGAACCGGTATATTGTGCATAGATATTTTCATGGCACGGCTTGCATGCCTCTCTACCGACGTAGTGTGCGCTCATTGATGCCTGAGGGTGTGTTTCCTTTTTTGTTTTTTGGCAGCTCATGCATATGAGGAAAGATACGAAAATAACCAGTATTCGAAACATTTGGAAAAACATAAAATAACGCTTTATTATCTCTCTGTGCATCATAAATTAGGCCTTCGGCGACTTTTTATAACACCGGTGTAGGGGCAGGTTTTAAACCTGCCCCTACAACAAAACATTGAAATTCCTAAACATTACATTAGGTTGGGTTTTAAAAGGCAAAACCCAATGACTATTCTTTTTTACCCACCCCAATGCTCTCTGGATGGGGCTAAGGGATGGATTTCCTCCCGATTTACCCACCCCTAAATCCCCTCCCGAGAGGGGACTTTTTTTATTCCCCTCTTGGGAGGGGTTAGGGGTGGGTTCATTCCCCTGGAGAAACGCAAGATTTTGCGTCTCTCCAATTGGAGTAGGGGTGTGTTAACGGCATCATGAAAAACTTTGAAATTCCTATACATTAAACTAGGCCTTTGGCAACTTTTACCTGTTATTGTGATGTGGGGCAAGGCTTTAGCCTTGCTTCCTTATTTGTTGCCTCCACCGGCTTCCTGAAGTTTCTCCAGCACCCGGTCGAGGTTGAAGCTGCCAGGCTTCTGGCGAGGTGGAAACTCCTTGAAGGTCTGGAGGTATTGTCCTACGAACGCCTGCGCCGGAATGAGCAGGAAAAGACGCTCCGCGCGCCACCGCGGATAATCAGCAGCCTCGTGGTCTGCCCGCTCAAATGGGTCGGTACGGAGATTGAACAGCTTGGGTAAACGCAGCGTCATCAGAGATTCCTGCCACACGTTGAAACCATGCTCACGCTGCTCGGCAAAGACAATTTTCCACTGGTTGTAACGGAGGTTCACCAGGTTGCCATCGTCGCTGAAGTAGAAGAATTCCTTACGCGGCCATTCGGATTCACCTTTGAGTGCGGGCAGAAGATTGTAGCCATCAAGGTGAACATGAAAGGATTTGTCGCCGGACTTGTAACCTTTCTCCAACTTTTCGTCGATATCTGGTTCGCCGGCAGCAGCCAGCAAGGTTTGCAGCACATCCTCATGCGAGCCGATGTTGTTGATCACCGTGCCAGGTTTGACGACTCCCGGCCAACGGATAATGCAGGGAACGCGGTAACCGCCTTCCCAGTTAGAGTTTTTTTCGCTGCGAAACGGTGTTGTACCTCCATCGGGCCATGAGAAACATTCTGCACCGTTGTCGGTCGAATACATTACAATGGTGTTATTGGCAATACCAAGGTCGTCGAGCTTTTTGAGCAACTGGCCGATGTGTTCATCATGTTCGACCATGCCGTCGGGATAAATGCCAAGGCCGGTCTTACCTTTAGACTCCTTCTTCAAGTGTGTCCAGATGTGCATACGGGTGGAGTTCCACCAAACGAAAAACGGTTTACCATCCTCATTGGCTTTTTCAATGAAACGCAATGCCTCTTTGGTGACTTCATCATCCACGGTTTCCATACGCTTCTTTGTCAGCGGTCCGGTGTCTGTAATCTTGCCATTGGCGAAGCTGTGAATCACGCCACGCGGGCCGAACTTTTTCTTAAATTCAGGATTCTTCGGATAGTCCGGATGCTCAGGTTCCTCTTCTGCATTGAGGTGATAAAGGTTACCGAAGAATTCATCAAAGCCGTGATTCGTTGGTAGATGCTCATCCCGGTCGCCTAAATGGTTCTTGCCAAATTGTCCGGTAACATAGCCCATCGGTTTGAGCAGATCGGCAATGGTCGGATCTTCTTTCATCAGCCCTTCTTTCGCACCGGGCAATCCTACCTTCAGAAGTCCGGTACGTAAAGGGCTTTGGCCAGTAATAAATGCCGCACGCCCGGCAGTACAACTCTGCTGGCCATACCAGTCAGTAAACATAGCACCCTCCTTTGCGAGTCTGTCAATGTTAGGCGTTTGATAACCCATCATACCGCGATGGTAACAACTGGGATTGTGCCAGCCGATATCATCTCCCCAGATGATGAGGATGTTGGGTTTTTTGTCCTTGGCAGCGGCAACTGCATGATTTGTGTTAAAAAGTAAAGTAAAAATTATCAGACACATAACTACAATGCTAAATCGAAAAACCATCATGTTATTACTCCTTTCTTTGTCTCAATATTACCAAATAGTCTCTCCACTTTTTATCAGTCCAGATATTCTTGATAGAAGCATTTATTTTCAAGCTTATTGCTATAAAAAAGGATGTACCACTACACAGAACCACACCATTGAACTCTTGGTGTAGAGCTGCTCATCGTTTTGGTTTAATCGCAGACTATAAGACCAGTTTTGGAGATATTTTTAATAGCCTCTTTGTGTTTGACTCTTTCGAACATTTGAATATTAAATTTTAAAATTTAATATTTGAAAAACCTCAAAAACGGATTCCCACTCCTAACACAGGTCCATGGATCGTAACATCTAACGCATTCTTATCATCTCCACTTCCCTCCCGTCTTCAGCAAAGGAAGGCATGTTGATAAATAACAATAAAAATACTATCAATATCATGAAACAATTATTACTTTTTTTCATTTTTACATAATTATTCGGTATCATGAACTTCATATCCTTTCTTTCCCTAACCCAAACGAGTCGGAAGAGACAGTAGTGGCAAGGCGCGCCTTGCCACTACAGAAAACATCTTTGCCGAAAATGTCAAAAAATTTTTTAAGATACTAAAATGTATTTTTCCATAATGAGGGCGAACACAAGGTTCGCCCCTACCATCAATTTTACGCTTTATTTTAAATAATCACGACGTTTTTACCATTAACCCCATTTTTATTAAGGTTTGAAGTATGATTTCTATTCCAAGTGCAACCTGCAGTACACCGAGCACACTGCCGAGAATTTGCAGGGTTATAACACCAATAACCTTTAGTATCCTGTGAGCAAACAGCATCGTGAGGAGATTGAGAACCATAATCGCTAACAATGCACCAATAATTCCGGCCTGCCGTGTGACATCCTGCGCTGATGCCATGAGTATAATAAGCATAGCAATTCCATACGGGGTGACAATCGTAGGGAAGGAGAGCGGAGAAACAGCCATAGCGAGCGTTGGGGTGGATGATGTTGTCCCATTCCGGCGAGGTAACGAATACATCTGCATGATCATTTGCAGTGCCACCAGGAAAAGAATTATTCCCCCTGCAAGCATGAGGGCAGAGATTGAAATATGCCAGGATTTCAGTATCCTTTGCCCCATAAAAGCAGCAACAAGACAACCAATGGTGGAGATGAGGGTTGCTATAAGTGCAAGTTTACGCCGAAACCTTGTATCAGTGTCTCTAGTCATCTTAACAAACGGGACCAAAACTTTGATAGGCCCCAGCATAAACATAAAAAAGGTGAATATCTCGGGAATGCCTAAGATATACTGTGCCTGTTGACCGCTTGAAGCGGTTGTCTGGAACTGATTAACAGAGGTTGTCTGTGCAGTTACTGAACATATCAAGATGTGGAAAAGTATAATAATTACAACCAGAAAAAAACTCACTCTTTTCATTAGGAGTACCTTTCTTTATTATTCAAAGCAAGCCAGTCATCGAAAAAGAATACCCATACATAAAGAGAATAGATGAAACCCTCTTTTGTTATTATTCTTCACGAGATTTATATGAAATTTTCCTATTGAGACAGGCATCGAAAATGACAAATGCTGTCCCTTAGCCGATTAAAAACAACCTCCTAACCCCCTTAGTAAAGCACACCTGTTTTGAATCGTACAGGACTAAGGCGAACACCAGTAGGGGCAGGTTTAAAACCTGCCCCTACAACAAAGCATTGAATTTCCTTGTATTTTTACATTAAAATATTTTATTTTACTTCCGATGCCGTTGAGGACGCCGATTCGGGATTTAAACTTTGTTGAAGCCTGATCAGGCTCTGCTGGCTCACCCTGATAAACCCATGCTGGGGGCCGGTCGAGATCCATGATCACCAGAATGATCATCGCCAGAATGAGCGACATCATTGCTGCGGGTACGAAATTCCGCCGGTTACCCAAACCGCATCCATAGCCCGTAACCAGTACCGTTATGGTTCCACATATGAACAAACAGTATCAAACCGTTTGAGGAACGCGGTTCTCGAAGGCAGCCAGGCGCTTGGCATGAAGATCGATCATTTCATTTAGAGAATTCAGAAACAGCACAAGAATCATTGATGATGATGTCTTTTTGCTGATATCAACGGCACGCAGCCAAAGTTGATTCTGTAACTGTTCTGACTTGACGACCGCATCATGGAGATTCCCCGGTTGTGTACCTTCCAACCGTACGTCGACATAGTGGCGCAGCAGATCAGATATTTCCGTCATGTAGGGTTCTGGCAGTAGTTGTGCCCTCAAATAGGTTGTGCCGATGGCATTGGCCTCCTCAATAACCAGTTGCTTACGAAGGTCAAAACGTGAGAGAGACATAGAAAAGGTAAACCCCAAAAGGAGGGCAAGTATACCGAGAATTGCCACATCAATGGTGCTAATCCATGATTTTGCTATCTCATCAACCTTTGTTCAAATGAGGTGTCCGAATCGAAAGCTGCCTTCAAACGCCAGGAGGAAAAAAGCGACCATGCATACAAAAAGCACCAATAGGTTTATGCTGTAAAGTAATCCACCCACCTCTTTTTCAACCATCGACAAAGAATCCATTGACCTGCCTTTACAACTTGCAACATTTCACATAGGCAATGCTACAAGTTATGTCTTCGGCAACTTTAGCTACAGAAGGCACAGAGATCACAGAGAGGAAATGTTACAATCCCTGTGTCTTCTGTGGCTACTTTATTTGTCATTCATGTAGGGGCGAACCTTGTATTCACCCTTGCCCTGCACGGCTCAAAACGTTTCTCCTTGTTTCCATTTGGGCGAACACAAGGTTCTCCCCTACAACAAAACATTGAAATTCCTAAACATTGAATTAGGCCTTCGGCATCTTTTATCTCTTATCAAAATGTAGGGCAAGGCTTTAGCCTTGCTTCCCCGCCTGAACGTGCACGGGAGAGCAACCCTAAAGGGTTGCCCTACGGAATTGAATTTCCTACACATTATATTTATATCTAACCTCCACCAGCAGGAATTGTCACAATCGGAGCACCTTCTTTACCTTCTGTCTCCATGAGTGTAATAGGAGGCTCAATTTGTTATCAACCGCGGTCTCTGCATTAACTACAATGAAAACCACTTTTTCTTCAGAAATTGCTACCGTCCAGCCAATAACATTTCGTATACCTTCTCTACCCTTTTCTGCTCCTTGCAGGATCAATTTTCCCTCTATACTTTCCATACGTTTAATGTGAGTATTTCGGTCTTTCTTGCCCTCAACTAAAGGATTGATTGTCTTTTTCTCAAAATCTATCATAAGAAAATGCGGCAAATTAACATCTTCGGGGGTTACTGGATGGCATTCACCATTCGGTGAGCACTCAATTACATTTTTTATAGAAAAAAGCAGTGGCTTTGATCCATCAAAATCACCCGCATGAGATATCAAGGGTATAAGATAGGCACATACAACGAACAAAACTGTCAGTTTCAATGTTTTCATAGTTCTCTCCTTTATTTCACCGTATATCCCTTCGCTTCAAGACATGCACTGTATGCGCGGTTATATTCGCTCTGCTTTTGATTATACTGGACAGATTGTTGCTTGACTTGCTGTTGCTGTGCCTGTTCCATCTGTTTTTTCTGTTTACGACTCCTTATGCCACCAAGGCCACCGCCGGAGGCAGCACCAATAGCAGCACCCTTACTTGCATCACCGGCAACTGCGCCAATACCTGCACCAAGCAATGCTCCGCCTGCGGCCCCTTTTACTGCACCACCAGCAACACTACCCTGACTCTGGGTTGATGGTTGCTGTGGAACATTGGACGCCACCATAGGATCAAATCCGGTCTGTTGTTTCGCCCAGGAGTGACACTCAAACTTATCCTTTTCCATCTGCTCCTGACTCTGACCTTTTGCAGGGTAGATAATTAATCCCTGAGCCAGCGCAGATTCCATAATACATGTTGTTATAAATAGTAAAATCAATAAATACGCCATTCTCTTCATTACTTTCTCCTCATAATATTTTCGTTTTGAAACAATTTGGTACATTGGGAAGTTATACCTATTTTGTAATAAGACTAGCAAAGGCTGTTCCACTCATTCCTGAATGAGATTACAAGCATCTAACATTTCTTTTCTTTTGCTTTTTTGATTACTTTGTTCTTAACAAGATAAAGAAAACTTTAACAATTGAGTAGCATGTATGAACGTATTGTAGATTAATTTATTAGACGATGATTTATGGGAAGTATTTGTAGCTGATGAAACAAGAATCATACTGGGAACTCTTCCAAGAAAAGCCTGTCTCGGAATAAGAGAGAAAACTGTTCTGAAAGTTCAGAGAAGTATGGAGTGTCAAAGTTACTTAGGACTGCTCAACTAAAAGAGCTTTCAATGTGGTAAAATCAAAAAGAAGGAATCAAACGTTTCACAATTAAAACAGACATATATCCCCTTCCACTCCCTTTTAATGGTATGAGATCGCACGTAAGATATGCATTTTTTTGTCCGACATAAGAAGCGAATAGCGCATTCTCAGAAATCCTCATCTCTTCAAGTAATGCAATAACCTCGTCCAACTTCTTGGCAACTTTCATCATAACAACCGTATCAAATGTTTCAAGGATAGGGCGTAATGTATTCATATCTGCTGGTACCGGAATTACTGCCAATTTTTCATCCCCAGCCAGGAGCGGATAATTAGCTAAGCATGCAGCAGCATTATATGAAGTGATACCAGGAATGGTATGTATGCATTGATCTGGCAGCATAGCAGTTAAATGGCGCAGCAAATAAATATAGGTACTAAAAGTCAGAGGGTCTCCAAGGGTAAGATAAGCAACTTCATGCCCGGCTACGACTTGAGCATATACCTCTTCTGCAGCTTTAAACCATGCGGTATTGAGAATCGCGGTA
>JABWAQ010000122.1 GCA_013360945.1 Candidatus Brocadia sp. | reverse complement strand
GTAAAAATAGTCGTAAAGCATTGAAAAGTCATAAGTTGTGTGCGAAACAACTTATGACTTAAAAATATTTTTTTATACACGTTTTTTAACAAAGTAATGGTATTAAGAATTTAGTAAGTTTATGCGTCTTCACTTATGGCTGCTCCATTATTTTTGCTAGCTCCCCCACGATCCTATACATCGGTAATTAACGCTATGATCGGCCAACATCCACAGATGTTTGGGTTCCCTGAGTTAAATTTGTTTAATGTTGATTACGTTAGAGATCTCTGGGGTAGGGTCTCTGAAGAAATTGGAGGCGATAGCAATCGTCGTCATGGATTGCTTCGATCTGTGGCTCATATCTATGCAGGGGAACAAACATCTGCATCTATTGTTATGGCCGAACACTGGGCAGCGACGCGACAAGATCTAACCACCGGAGAAGTGTTTCAGGAGTTGGTCGCCAAGATAGATCCTCTAATTGCTGTTGAAAAGAGCCCCGCATATACAGTATCTACAGTGCGTCTTAGACGTATCTACAGAACGTTCCCGAATGCTCGTTTCGTCCATCTTATACGTCATCCTATTCCACAAGGGAAATCGGTGTTGAACCTGAACGATGGCATCTTTGCTTATTTTGTAAATTCGTTCGATTTTATGGGTGACCGTGTGATTGTGGATCCTCAGATTGCCTGGCATGATATAAATATCAACATTCTCAACTTTCTCTTTATGATTCCAAAAGATCAGCAATTACGCATAAGAGGCGAGGAGTTCATGGAGCAACCTCGAAAACACTTAATAGATATATGCAGATGGCTCGGAATCCGTGACGATGATGATGCCATCGAAATGATGATGCATCCTGAAGATTCACCATTCGCCTGCTTTGGACCAATTACTGCATTGTTCGGTAACGATCCTAATTTTCTTCGTGGTCCTGCTTTTCGCCAACATAAACCCAAAATTCCACCACTTGACGGAATACTTCCGTGGCGCGATGATGGCAAAGGACTTCGTGCCGAAGTGATAAAACTTGCGCAAGAGTTTGGTTACAGGTAACGAATAAATGAATCGTACTCAGTCAGTAGACTTTCATGTAAATGAATTCAAAAATCAGAACAAAGATATTCAGTGGCTCTGCCATACTATTAAAAAGGAAGGGTATTCACTTGGCACAATGAATGCACCTGAAAATACTGTTGAGTGGCTCAACGAAATCCTTAGACATTCAGAATTTTTTGATGCGGTAATAGCGCTGAAAACCTCTCTTATCTTGGCCAACGCAGCAAAGAAACTGAGGGATGAAACAGCAAGTATCCGGCATAAGGCATTCAAGGACTTAAGCGATAACGATCAAGAAGCAATAAAAAAGCTTAATAGATTGACGATAGAATTAGTTTATCCACGAGAAACACCAAAAAGCAGTTATGAATTGGTTGCGTTAATTAGAACCAAACGTGGTAGTAGTTTTCTGCAGGATTATGAAAATATTGAAGATTTTAAACTGGACATGAAAGAGCACAGAGAAGACGTCGACTGGGGATTACTTGTTCGGTGTGACGAAGGTAGGATTATTTCTGATTATTTCTCAGAGTTGGGTGACAGGGAAAAAATCGGCTTGGTAGGGACTGAGCCGAAAAGTGCAAGTGTAACGCCTGAGGGTCTGAATCCCCAGCAGGCAGCCTTACGGGAGGCGGCTATCAAGAATTTTAAATCCAATAAGGCCAAGAAATTCATTTCTGCGCAAATGCAATACATTAATGCAAGCCGACAACTTGGTGAGGCAGTAAGCTTTCTGTTTGATGATGCTGGAAGGCCACCGGCGCTCGCACCCCTGGAAGATATTGTTAACGAGCGTAAGAAAATTGAAGCAAGAATCAGATGGCTAGAGGAAATCTGTGCGGAACTGCGGAATACCCTCACAAAAATAAAGGAAATTGAAGACGGCGCTCTTGAGCTACTTGGGCAGAATCTGGGCAAGGTGTAATCGATGACGTCTTGTTTCCTGGTATAATGGACTGGTTTTTTCAGACCAGTAACTAAGATGCAGAATGGTAAGATAGGAATATGAAAGACGGGCTGAAAAATACTCATCCTTTGCTCCATCGGCAGTGAGGTTCAAAAAATTACAAATGCAATTAATGGCAGAGGTAAAGGAATATGCCAAGTATGAAAATAGTCGTAAGGCATTGAAAAGTAAGAAGTTGTGCGCGAAGCAGCCTGTGGCTTAAAAATAATTTTTTTATACACGTTTTTTAACAAAGTAATGTTATTGAAAGGTAGAATTATGAAGATGCTTTTGCAATTGCGAATAATCCCATTATTATCGCTATTTTTCTTTGCCATGTTTTTTTATGATTTTGCTGATGCGAAAGGACAATCAATGGTTTACCAAATAACTCTAAATAACACTATTCGGAGTTACATTGTTTACAAGCCACTAGTAACTGGCACCAAAGGATTACCCCTTATGATTGTGCTTCATGGTGGACTTGGTAATGCCGAGCACATTGAGAAAATGACCGGCATGAATGAAATTGCCGATACCGGTAAGTTTCTGGTTGCATATCCGAATGGTACAGAAGGGCGCTTTGCTTTAATGAAAAACAAAAGAACCTGGAATGCTGGTCGCTGTTGTGGTCAGGCCGTGAAGCAGAAAGTTGACGATGTTTTCTTCATTAAAAAAATGATAGAAGATATCCATACAAAATTCTTAATTGACACGAGGCGTGTTTATGTGACAGGAATGTCAAACGGTGCAATGATGGCATACCGTCTGGCTTGTGAAATTCCTGATAAAATAGCAGCTATCATTCCGGTATCCGGTACGCTTGCCGTTGATAACTGTGACAAAGCAAAAGATATTCCTGTATTACATATTCATGGTGATCAAGACAAGAACGTGCCTTTCGCTGGCGGTCGAGGTGAGGCAGGTGTGGAAAAGGTAGGCCATAGGTCAGTACCCGATACAATGAAACTGATTCTTCAGGCACGCCAGTGCAGCCCTCCCGAACGGAAGACCCTAAATGGTAATATTCAGATATTCTCATATTGTTGCAGCAATGGCGCACCAGTCGTTCTCTATATTATCAAAGGCGGAGGTCACGTTTGGCCTGGTGGTAAAGAACGAAGTGGTCGGGATTGCGGTAGTCGGTATTTCTCAGCTAGCAAACTAGCGTGGGAATTCGCAAAACAGTTCTCTAAAACACGATAAATAAACAGGCAACAACTTATGGCTATTAGAAATGTTACGACACGCAAACTTTGTGTCGGTAAAAATCCTTTCCATGCTCACACGGACAAAAACATACCTAAGATATGGTGGTACTGGATTGCGTGTGTGCTGGTGATTTTAATTCCCGGCTGCACTATAACTCAGGACTACCAACGTCCGCAAGTGGATGTCCCGGATAAATGGCGTGTCGACTATCAAACAGCTGCTGACCTGGCGAATACTGCCTGGTGGGAGAAATTCCAGGACCCGGTACTCAACGAATTGATAAGAAGCGCACTCACCGAGAATAAAGATTTACATATTGCAACCGCCCGTATCGAAGAATTTGCTGGTAAGTTGCAGACTGAGCAAGCTGGTTTCTATCCGCAGATTATCTATGGTGACACAGCAAGTCGCAACTATCAAAGTAAATCTCGTCCTATCCCGGAATTACTGGGCGGTGATGACAGAAAAAGTTCTGCTTACAGGGTCAATTTAGGCGTCAGTTGGGAATTGGATATTTGGGGTCGCATCCGGAGGGCAGAAGAGGCTGGCCGTGCAGACCTATTATCTTCTGAAGAAGGCCGTCAAGCAGTCATTCTGATGCTCGTGTCTGCAGTGGCCGACGGATACATTAAACTGTTGGGCATGGATAAACAAATGCTGACTTACAAAAACACATTGGCTTCCCGCAAAGAGACCTTAGACCTGTTTGAAAGAAAATACAGGGGAGGTCAGATTTCTGGTTTCGAGCTCACGCAAGTTATGAGAGGACATGAATCGGTGTCTGAATATATTCCAAGTCTGGAAAGACAAATTGCCTTGACGGAAAACTCTTTATCGGTGCTGCTTGGTCGAAATCCTGGAACCATTAATCGCGGTAAAACTATAGATACCTTGGTCATTCCGGAGGTTCCACAGGGCATTCCTTCGGATATTCTTGAGCGACGTCCCGACATTCGTCAAATTGAACAAAATCTGATTGCGGCCAATGCAAAAATTGGAGTAGCCAGAACTCAATATTTCCCCACCATATCCCTTACAGGGCTATTTGGCTACTCTAGTCCTGATATCTCCACACTGTTGCAGAATTCTTCAAATTTCTGGCAGGCAGGAGCCGCAGCCATAGGCACTATTTTTGATGGTGGGCGCATCAAGGGAGAGATCCGCCAAGCCGAAGCGAGGCACCAGCAGTTGCTTAATACTTATCTCAGCACCATACAAAACGCATTCAGGGAGGTTAATGATTCCCTTATATCCATTCAAAAACTTCGGGAACTGCTAAAGATCCAAAACCGCCATATAAGCGTGCTGAAGGATAATGTCTCTTTTGCCCGTAGTCGATACGAATCACAACTCTTGTCCAATTACAACGAGGTCTTGGAAGCTGAAAAAAATCTCCTATCCAAGGAGGTGGAGTATATTCTAGCTCAGATGGGCTTATTTGAAGCCACGGTGAACATATTCAAAGCAATGGGTGGCGGGTGGGTTACCGAAGCTGCCATGCAGATGGCCCTGTCCAGTCAGAAGGCTGAGCCAACAAGCAACGCTCAGTGATGTGAGAACCGAAAGGGAAAACGGCCATCATTTGGATCTGTAAAAACCCTTATCGTAACGCTTTTTTAGATTTTGATAGCTTTTTTGCATAAAATGAAAGGAGATTGCCATGGAATTCTCGGACAGCCTGTCGATATTTGCCAAAATCCTTATAGATAAACAAATGGTAAAAAGAATATTCAGGTCCTGGTTCCGCCGGTTTAAAGAAAAGGCAACTACGTTTCTGGTATGGACAATATTAGCATTGAACTGTATCCCGAAAGTTTCCTATGCAGTTGATGATTATACTCCGGGCGAAATCCTGGTAACAAGTGATCAAATCTTTGATTTCGAGTTTCATTATGCAAACCCGAGTTTTACATGGATTGATCAGAAGGACGGAAAGATCTGGATCGGTTGCGTAGACCAGCAAACAGGCGATTTTTTGCCTCCTGACGGCAAAGCGGTGTTTGTAGATACCGATGGGATTTTTTTAGGCAACGGTTCGGAGTGGGCGGCCAGCTCTCAGGGCGACAGCATCATCTACACAAAGAACCTTCCCGACGGAGTTGTCAGCTTAGCCCAGGCGAAATTGATCAACGGCATATGGACAGGCGATTTCCTGCGCAACGGCAAGCTTCGGATCAATCCTCTTGCAAGTGTTGATCCGGAGGACAAGTATTCGACCATTTTATATTTATTGCCGATTGGAAATGATACTCAAATAATCGCCTGGCGAGAGCTCGATTTTCCAGCATCAGAAAAGAGAGTACCGATGTCTAATGGAGCGACAGGCGGACGTTGGGTTTCGGGAAGGCGGGCTATTGTTTTTACGGCGCCTTTCCGGGGAGGGAGGCAGGCTTTCCTGTATGAATGCGATACCGAGACAATCGAGCGGCTTACATTTGATTCCGGTAACAAACAGACGATCTTCATGTGGCAGGCGCCTGAACTGGATAATGAGTATATTTTTTTCACCACGGTCAAGCTGAAAGATGCTTCGGTAATCCGAATATACCGCAAGATGGACGCCGACCAGGGCGGCGAAGTCAGGTGGGCCGTGTATAAAACCATTAAACCGTCACAAACGGGCATCTACTTCTTTTCGCCGGAGATTTTCATTCACAACGGCAAGTCTTACCTTTTCTGGCAGGCAAGCAGGTCTTCCGACCATAAAGACTGGACCGTTCCTGCTCAAATCTGGCTGAGCAACATCGACCCCGTAAATTCCTTTGTCAGAAACCTGACCCTGGGCGAGAACAGACGACACATGGACCCCGAGGTGTTTGTAACCGAACAGGGTCCGTTTATCTACTACAACCGGTATCTGCCGGGCCCTGACTCTGATCGCAAGCAGAACTTCGAAGGCATCTATCGGGTAGACACGGGACTGGGTCCCGTGATGTCTCCATGAGCAGATATAAATACGGCAGAGGTCTTCCCGAATATTAATAATTGATGCAGCAAAAAAGTAGTTAATGATGTTTTATCAATAGAGCCTCCGCATAAACTAAAAAACAACACATCAAAAAACCTAAGGGCATGTCGAAAGCTCTGATGATAAAATGAATTCAACTCCTCAGTGACGGTAAAAAGGTGAAAAAATGATATGTTCGGTGATAATTGCAAAAATACGCCCGTTTCGGGACGTACCATCTCCCCGCATCATCGCTTTTTCACCCGGAAGGCAATGCTACGATTTAGTTTCTTAACAAGACGTGAAACGCAATCATGGTTTTATCCAGGTACGCCTGGAACGATTCGTTTCCCCTCTTCGTGAGCCGATCATCCCCCAAGTCGCACTTTAATCGTTTTATCATTCTTTCCACCGATGGACGGCGAGACATGATTGCCTTGAACCTCTTCGCCATCGGAGGGTCTTGTGGGTCTATGTGCGGTAAGAGGTCAAAAGAAACATTTATTATCCTGCTACCGGTTGCGTTTGGGCAACAATTCTCACGATGGCTGCAAGAGCGGCATACCGGCGCTCCGTCTGGAGCCTTCGGCGCCTGATAGATAAACTTTTCGTGTTCGTATCTCATCCCCTGGTACTCCATCTCGCACCCCGCCTTACACACCGGAATACCATACGGCGTAATCTTGTCTATCCCACGAGGCAGATTTTCCGTGACATCCTTTTTCCCCCTCGGATTGAAAGACGCTTTTAGCCCGACTTTCGCAATTCGAGGGGTATACAACCCGCTGAGCCAGGAAAATCAAGGGGTCATGTAAAAAGGTCGGCACTACAGGCCGATCTGTCCTGAGGCGTAAACCTTGGGTGGCGGTTGTTCAGGAAGCGTCAATCCCAACTGCGCCAAAAGGAGAGCGACATCCTTTTCCGGCTGGGTATAACGGCTCATGACAATATGACGGCCATCCGTGGTCGGTAAATGAACGTCTATCATTTGAATGCTTGACAGTTTTTCCAAAATCGTTTCAGACGTCAGCCCGCCAGCCCTCCCACGCGCAAGATTGCGCAGTGTCGTGTGGAGACAAAAAGCCAAAAAGGAGACAAAAATATGGGCTTCAATTCTCCGTTCTAATTGGTGCCATATGGGGCGGATGGAAAGAGACCCCTTCAAATCCTTAAATGCCTGCTCAATCCGCGTCAACAGCAAATAGTTTTCCCACACGGTTTCTGGCGCAGTGGCCTGCATGTTGGAACGAAGCAGATAACGACCCTCGCGCCGATACGCCTGCCTCAGGCGTTCCCGATCCAAACTGAACCGGAACGTCTTCTCGTTGACCGATTCCTGCGGTTTGGGAAGGGAGATCGTGACCAGCCTGTAATCTCGTCCGGCTTCCTTCTTTAGCGCGCCGATATGCATGAGCAGATCATCGCGCGTGAGCGCCTTTCGATTGCGCAGTTCGCACAAACCCGCCC
>JABWAQ010000035.1 GCA_013360945.1 Candidatus Brocadia sp. | reverse complement strand
AGGTAATGTTAAACCATCTCATAAATTCACTGAGATTGGCAAGGGGTGTTTCTAAAAGCAGATGGAAGTGATTATCCATGAGGACGTAACAATACAGGATGATATGATATGTTTTCAGTCCGTCATTCAACAGATCAAGAAATACGTTCTTATCATGGTCATCCCTGAATATTGCCTTCCGTTCGTTACCCCGGCAGGTTATATGATACAGTGCATTCTCGTATTGTATGCGTAATGGTCTTGCCATTCCAAAATCATATCAGATACAAACTATTTGTCAACTATAAACAGGCCGTCCGAGAATTCACTTTTTCGTGATTTCTCAAGTCATAAGTCCTTGTAAATCAACATCCGAATTTTTACGATTTTGCATTCTCGGACAGCCTGTAAAGATTTGACCCCTCTCACCGACGTGACCCCTCTCACCGACGGCAGGTTATATGTTTGACCCCTATCACCTTTATTTAAGATGCGACTCTCCCCTCTTCTCCAAAGAGGGAATTATGAACTTCTTTACTTTTTTCGCTGACTCAGATAAAATTGGCATAGTTATATTCCATAACTCAGTTAGGGATAAAATACAGTTTAATGCTCGGCAGAAAATCAAATGAGAAAAGCATCAAACCAGGACTTTGAGCGACATTACTTTGAGATGTTCCGTAAAGATTATCTGTTACCTCAGGGAACCATAACCTACGGGGACAGACCAGATGTCATTCTGCACAGTGATAAGAAAATTGGGGTCGAGATAACCAACTTTTACCATGAAAAAGGACATCTTGCTGAAAGTGAGCAGGCTCAAAGAAAATTACGCGAAAAAGTTATCTCAGAGTCTCAGCGTATTTACCAAATGGAAAACGGAAAGAAAATCGAATTAACATTTGGATTTGAGAAGGCCAATCCAATTCAAGATAAGAAAAAACTGGTAAAGAAGATATTGGAGCTGGTAAGACATATTGATGAGTGGAAGACTGGAAAAATAAGAAAGGAAATTTTTAAACATATACCAGAACTTTCCTTTGTGTACTTAAATGCTGAAGAATACGACGACGCTAAGTGGCGGGTTATGCAGGTAAACGACGTTCCGATAATGTCAAGGGATCGATTAATTGATATTGTCCGAGATAAAGAGAAGCGTTCAAGGGAATACAGAAAATGTGATGATTACTGGTTGCTTGTCGTCGTCGATTTTATTAATCCGGCCCAAGATCAGGAAATTCAAATTGAAGGTTTTGAAAAAATACAGTCCGAGATATTTGAGAAAATAATCATTTACAAAACGCTTTTTGGACATGTGGTAGAGGCGAAATAAAAACGCGGGTTGACATATTACCACAACGGATGGTTGAATAGCTGCTGCTAATTTCAGTCGCTCGATGCAGGCAAGAAACACTAAAAGAAAGGAGAACAGCATGGAAGTCGCATTCGGGATGTTGATCAGCATGCTGATTGGCACCATGATTGCTAGTTTGATCGGAGCAATCCTTCTCAGAGCCGACGCAAAGTGGGTTCAGAAGATTGATGTGCCATTCAGTAATGCCTATGTGACGTCCCCCCTTGCTGGCATCGTCAACGTCATTATCGGTTTCCTTGTTGGATTCGTAGCGAGGGCAGGCACGTGGTCACAAGAAGCAGTCATTGTGGCATCACTGCTCATGTGGCCGGTTGGCTTTCTAATCCAGTCAGTGTTTGTGAGTTCACGAATCCGGATTCCATTTGGTAGGGCATGCCTTGTCTCGCTGGCCATGATTGGAATTGCTCTCGAGATTGGTGTGATTGTCGCAGTGCCTGTCATTTTGATTTTGAAGTCGAGTGGGATGGGTTAAACGAAGTGAACCCATCGGCAAATGGTTTTATGGGTATACTTACTTCGCCCAACTTAAAGACTTAATATTTAGTACCCTCCCCTCTCTTCTTCATCGTTCCGCTTGCTTCTTAAGAAACTGAACACTGTCATCTCCTTATTTGAACGAACGCTAGCGTAACCAGCCGGCAACGGAGCGCAGCGTAGTTGATAATCCGAGTTGATGTGATTGTTGTGCTTACTTTCCCCGAATGCCATCTATATTGGCACTGAACCAATTGCCCCACCGGTCGAGCATTGCCTGTGCGGCAATCGACGACATAGGATCTCCGACTTCATTGCTTTTTATGAAAAGCTCAAGACCTCGGATGAATTCATTCTCGAAGTGATCACCGAACCCAAGGTAGTGCTTATTCATAGATTCTATGTCAGCCTTCTTAGCCTCTTGGAGTGCTTTCTTGTAATGTTCAATGATGGCATCCATATCGGATTGCGCAATCAGTTGATATGGTCCACAATTGTTTATTATTGCTGTGGCCTTGTTTGAATAATCAATTGCCTTGGACACATGTGATGCTGAGCCTCCAGACAACGAAAAGAAAACGAAATAGGGCCACGCAATCGACTTTACCGTCGCGACCACTTCACCAAATAAAACCCATTTGATAAACCCATTTGTCTTGGCATAGTTCCAATTGTAATACGGGGTAAACACCATGAAAGCAACTATAAAATAGAGACTGATGACAGTGCCGATGATGTTATCGAAGATCTTTCTCAAATATTTTTTCATGTTACTCTCCTTTCCTTCGCGCTCCCTCCCGGTGATTCTCTCGATTTTGATACTGTCGAAATCAGATACATCGACATCACAATTTTGTAAAAATGATTTAAGCTCCTGCAATTGCTTTTTTTCTACTGAAGCCAAGTTATCAGTATCGTCTTTGATGCCCCAAAAACCACTTGACTCATACACTACGGTATCCCATTTTTTACTTGGATGGTACACTCGCGCTCTCGCTTTTATGCCAATGAAAGGACATTTTCCCTTTTCCTAGAGCTTCCATGTGTTTGTAATCCCTCATTCCGTATTTTTTGTATAGCTCAGTTCCCATCTTTTCTCCAGACGCGTAGGGTTTAAAACCAGCATAGAATATGTTCCCTTTGTTATTCTTATGTGACTCAGCTTTTTTAAGTTCTTTTTCTGTTAAATCTTTGTAAAACTTGCCGAACAATCTAACAATAACACCCTTCTCAAATATGTTCGTATATTCCCCTATTATTGAAGTATCAGGATACTCATTAGGCTTATATTCGATTACTATTGATCCAATTTTATTCATTTTTCCATCCTTTTTGAGTACAACGAATCAAATCAGTGGCATAGGGCAAGCAGCAAAGCCTAAAGCATGTTTATCTCGCGTCCGCAAGATTTGTTTGTTCTACTGTGCCTTTTCCCTTTTTCTAACAGCGCCATAGAGGGTGGCCGAATAGTGATGGTTAGAGTCAAACAAGAAGATTTCGTGAAACCTATACTCAACCCCGCTACTCCCGACCTTCTGAATTGCATACTCCCATTCATCTTCCCTAAAAAATGTATCTAAGAAGCACTGGATTATTAGTATTGTCTGCCGTGGATACTCTTTTTTATTTTTTGCCTTTATTCTTTCCAATATTTTTTGGGCCAAATCATCTTGTGCTTCGTTGTTAGTATAGACATGCGGGCGGGATACATATTTACCGGTGTGTGGGTTCTTCTGAATTCCTTTCACTCCAAATGTGTGACCCTGTTCATTCATAAGACATCGTGAAATATGGTCGTTTTCGTGGACAGCCGTTGTAACTTCGACGTATTGTTTTTTGGGTGCAAAGCGCTTCTCAACAAGGACACCTACAGATAGGAGGCGAGCATCATAATGCTGCTTGCCGTCTATCCATCTAACCTTTATTTGCCTGCCATGACTATATCGCGCTTGAATGTACCGCGCAATGGGCAACAACTCTTCTATAAGCTTTTTTTCTAGTCTGCCTTTTCTGAGCCTGAGCCTCTCAATTCCATCGGGACTTCTTCTAATCTTTTCAAAAAGACCGTAAGCGTTCTTGCAAAATTCCAGGCCGTTCATTAAATGATTATCGAAGTCGTCAAGGGTACAATTCATATTTCTCGTTTCTGAGTTACACTTGGTTGTTTGGTTGCCTGTTTTTTTAATCTGCCTGATGGGCAGTCAAAAACATAGCCTTCTCTAATGATGTAAAAAATTGTTGGTACGGTTCTGGATCAGTAACTGGATTTACATTGTATTGTGCATTGGCGCGTACTAAAAGCTGGGTTTCCCCTCTTGGCCGTACGGTAACTGTCATACGTAAAGCGTAATGCTTCAACTTTGTGGCACTGACCGTTCCGAGGGTTGTGTCCGCCTTATCGATTACAAATCCTAAATCTTGGAGAGTAGACATAATGGTTCTTAAAGTCTTCTCTTTGTCTGTTGTGTCAAAAGCTCTGGTTTGAATGCTCCTCATTTGAACTTGACTGGCATCGGAGTCAAGAAGACGTTGCTGTGTAGTTCCACAACCAACAAGCAATGAAAATACAAGCAATGCTAAAATGGCATTATTTTTCATATTTCTTGTGCCTCCAGAAAGATAGATTTCGATAGCTTATCAAAAAACTCTTGATATATTTTAGGATCGTTTAAACTTTCTGAAACCGTGACTTGATTTTCTGTGTTCCATACAACCCTTTGAAATGTTACCCTAACAGCGATATATTCCCCATGTTCTCCTATGGGCCGTGTGATGACGGATGCACGCATTTTTTGCTCTTTATCAGTAGGCATATAGACTCCACCAAGAATGGCGGTAAAAACCATTGCAACTTGCTGGCCGGCATTAACAGCACTTCGCATCTTGGAAGAAGTAATAACACCTAGTTCTGTTTCACTCTCGTCTAAGTTAAATCCAAAGTCTTGAAGGAGTCCGGCACATGCTGTGAGAATCTTTGCTTCATCTTTTGTTTCGTACTTTCTTGTTTGCATCTGGCGTTGTGCAAGAGATTCGGGACTTAAAGACAAGGCGTCTTTTGGAATTGTTTGACATCCGGTTATAAATAACATGCTAATAAAGAATAAGGCCAGGAACCATCTCATAGTACCCACCTCCATTAAAATCTTGATGTATGGTATGCAAAATCACGAACTTTTTTATCGTGGTCGAATTTGATAATGATTGTTAATGTTTGCTGACTTGTTGAAGATGCGCCCGCACTTCCTTGATAACCAAACAAAATCAACGTGCCATAACCTGAACTTTCAGACTGAACCCTATCAGTAGATATTTTATCATATATCCATACTTCTCGACCCTGTTCATCTGTAGAAACAATGTTGGGAGAGCCTAACGCTTCTACCACCTCCGCTCCAGACATACCCTTTCTAATTTCTTTCTGCACTGTTCCTACTGTTAAACGGTTGCCTTGCAACCCTTCTTGTGTACTGGCTGCGTGTTTTGCCGCACTACAACTTACAAGAACTGCTATACAAGAAATGAGAAGACCAATGACCATTTCTTTCCTTATCATTTTCCGCGCCTCCCTTAATAGTTATGGTTGAATTTTCACATCTTAATTATGGGTACTTGAATAACTTTTGGTGATTTTTTCCACACAAGCCCTGTTTCTTTGTCTAAAACTGCTTCATCGTCTAATACAACCGCAAACCTCTTAGAGGCCTCAAGTTTTTGACTCCACGCATGTGGAGCATAACTACCTTCTTTCGTTGATTTGGCAGAACCGTGAGAAATAGCCACAAACACCGTAATAAGAACAACAAATATTATGAGAAAAGCATCTTTCATTTTTTTAATACCTTCCGGTTATAATCTTAAATATCAAAATGACAGGATTAACCGCAATGGTTATGCCGAATTCTCAGGTTTGGCAACTATTCAGCGTACTTTCACCCACAATTATTATGAGGGAATAAACTGAGTTCAGATATTGAAGTAGACATAGCAGTGAAGGAATCATACGGGTGGAATACACTTCCGTTTTCTGCACAACAGCGCCCTAATACGTGTGAATTATGGGGTATATGGCCCGACGACTGGAAGGTTACTATTGAAAACAAAAAAGATGCAACCTGACGAACCCGCTTGTTATCTGAGAATACACGCTCGATAGAAGTTTTTCTGTTGAAGTCGTCTTTCCACTGTAAAGAACCTTTTGGGGTAGTTGTAGTTCCATATATGCAAAGGTTATCTTTTGCCTAAACCTTGAAGGTTTTCTGTGTTTGCCCTGGTTTAAGGCATGCAGAAAAAAGTCCATGACAAGATTTGATACTGAATCAACCAGGGTGTGAACTTCTCGGGCGGGTGCAGGTTTACAACCAGAACCTTTTAGTTGAAATTGTTGTGGGATCAGTGACATCATGAAATAGTCGCATAAGGTTGGGTTGAGGTACGAAATCTAACAAAGTCAGGCGGGCATGTTTGGTTAAACGAGGCAAACTCCGCTTCAGTTAAAGGAGTTCTTTAAATTGTTCGTCGGTAAGACCGGCACTTTTTATAATGGATTTAAGTGTATAGGGATTGATTCTTTTATGGTTTGGAATAGTAATGCGATGAATTCCATCGGACATACCGATATGTTTGCCTTTGGTTACGATCTTAAATCCAACTTTACTGAATGCTCTTATCGCACGTTCGGCAGAAACGTCGGTAAAGATCATGTTATCCGACAACCTCTACTTCATAAACGGAGGCGTCTTTTGTCTCTTCTTTTATCATGCGGAGGTATGTTTTGATGGCGTCTTTAATATTTTCGATGGCATCTTCTAATGTGTCGCCCTGGCTGTGGCAACCGGGAAGTGCTGGGCAATGTGCATCGTATCCATATTCGCTCTTATTGATGACAACGGAATATTTCATCTGAATTGTTTTCCGTATGAAAATAGTGTAAAAGTTAATCGATAGTATCAGTTAGCAAAAATGAAGTTTTATGTATACAGGCTGTCCGAGAATGCAAAATCGTAAAAGTTCGGATATTGATTTACAAGGACTTATGACTTGAGAAATCACGAAAAAGTGAATTCTCGGACAGCCTGTATACATCTAAACTATATCTTATAATTGTTATTATTTTATGATCAAGTATCATAAAAATCAAGCTTGATCTGTGCTCTGCATCAAATTTTACGGCAATTGCCCAATGTCCCGTTGACCAGAAAACCAATGAAATCCCAACACTGAAAACCCTCCTTGACCCCATAGACATTAAAGACAATGTGGTCTCTCTCGACGATACCCTGCATACCCAAAAAGAGACGGCACGGTATCTTGAGACTCTTTCGGTTATAATTCCTCCTTGGTTGTCTTTTCCCATCGTCTTTCTCATGTTTTTTTAATACTCAGGGGAGTTCCCTTGTCTCTTCTGGACTTTTTTCCCCTTTTTTTTGACCTCCTCCCCGTTTTTCCTCTTCTTTTGCCCAACCTTCCCCCCCGACTCCTTATCCCCTCTGTATTGGTTGGCCTGACTTTGACGTTACCATGGTGGTCACCTTAGGGTTAACCACTCGCCTGAGTACGATAGCGTTAGAGAAGTCCTGGCATCCAGGGTTGGCGTGGCGGCAGGTATCGTCAGAGACGAAGTACCGGTATTTGCAGCCCGGCTTAAATAATTACAAGATTTGATACTTTCCCATATCAGATAGGGGTGAAATTATACCACTGATCTGGATAAAGCATTATATACTTTTCAAATATTTTTACAACCTCTTTTAGTGTTGCGCATTCCTCGTCTTCATGGGTAACGATAAGCGGCCTTTCTATGATACCTTTATATACATCTTTCTCTTTCACGACAAAAGCGACAATTATCGGAGCGCCCGTTAGCCTGCTCAGGACAAACGGGCCCCTTGGAAATAACGTAGACTTATGAAAAAAGTCCGTTGCAATACTATCCAGTCCGGCATGGTACCGGTCAATTAACATGGCAATAATTTCCTTATTATCAAGCGCCTTTGCCATCTCCAGCATCGAAAATGGTGCATTGCCCACCGTAATAGTTTTTACACCATATACACTCCTGTACCAACTCCTGATAGTATCAATTTCCGGATTCTCATCGGGAAGGGTCAGTGCATTTATTTTGAAACCATAGCTTCCAAGAAACATCCCTCCTAACTCCCAGTTGCCAAGATGTGCCGTAAGTAATATCAGCCCTTTATTCATGTGAAGTACATCGTCGAGATTTTCCTTTCCTTCATAACAAACTATTTGTTCTGTGAGCGACTTTTTGTTGAAATTGGTAAATCTACCACAATCGACGATGTATTTGCTGTAGTTTCTAAAGAGTCTTCTTACAAGGCGGGAGAGGGTCTTGTCCGGTAGATATGGAAATACCAATCGGAGATTTTGTTTCACGTTCTTTACTGCTGAACCATAGAGCACATAGCTAAGGTCTGCTATGTGCTGCGAAATGGCGTAGGATAAAGGTGTTGGTAAATAACCTATCCACCTTGTTACCAATCGATAAATGACAGGAATATTAAGAAAATGCTTTGACAAGATTTTTCTTAAACAACGGTGTACATAATAAATTCACGTTTTTATGTACGGGTTACGGAACACCTTTATTTGGCTAATTTAGAAAATATGATTTTCCGGTTTCTCATGAAAGCGGAGCAATAATTTTTTTCATAGCCAATTACAGGTTACAGGCAATGTGGGTAAACAGGGCCGGACCCATGTAAAGCACGTCTTCATCCAATAAGAACCGGGAGCTGTGTAGCGGCTGATTTACGCCTTTTTCCGGGTTTCCTGAGCCTAAAAAGATAAAGGCCCCTTTTATCTTTTCCAGATAGTAGGAAAAATCCTCTCCGCCCATCTTCGGGTCTATATGCTCCAACGATTTACTGCCAAAGAGTTCAGTAATGGTGTTTTGTATGAAATCCACCTGTGGTTGCGGATTACTCAAAGGAGGATGTCCCCTGAGATACTCAAATTGATAGGTGGCGTCGTTGAGGGAAGCAATCCCGCGAATAGTCTCCTCCAGCAATATCGGCATCTTGTATCTCAATTCCCTGGCAAGGGTTCTTACCGTACCTACGATCCTGACCTTGTCCGGAATAACGTTGAAGGTAGTTCCCCCGGAAATTTGACATAAAGAAACTACACAGGGGGAGAGGGGATTTACCTTGCGCGAGATGATCGTCTGAATTGCTAATATTACCTCAGCGGCGATAACGATAGGGTCCACGCACAGATGAGGGGTAGAGGCATGCCCGCCTTTTCCTATAATCGTAATCACGATACGGTCTGTGGCTGCCATTGTGGCTCCTGCCCGCACCCCAAAGATACCTGACGGGATATTTGGATCGATGTGTAATCCGTAGATCTCATTCACATCCTTCAAAATCCCCTGCTCTACCATAAGTTTCGCCCCGCCCGGGTGTTGTTCTTCGCAAGGTTGAAAGATAAATTTTACCTGCCGTTTGAGTCTGTCCTTCAACTGTACCATGAGTTTGGCAGCGCCCAGGAGCATTGCCATGTTCGCATCGTGTCCACATGCATGAGACACCCCTTCATTTTGGGATTTAAATACAAGGTCGTTTTCCTCGGTTATCGGCAATGCGTCCATATCGGCCCGGAAGGCGACGGTGCCCGATGCCTCATCAACCTGGAGGATGCCAACAACGCCCGTTTTTGCAATCTCTGTCTGTACCTGAAGTCCGAGCCGTTTCAATTCCTCGGCAATAACACCGGCTGTGCGTATTTCGGCAAAGCCGGTTTCAGGGTGCTGGTGGAAGTCTCTCCGCATCCTGATAACATACTCGTGCACTTCTTTTGCGCGACCTAATATTTCTTGTGCAAGCGTTTTCATTTGCATTGTCTCTTTTTAAAACGGTTATTATAGTATTATCGTGTAAAATCTTTTCTTTTTTGGCAAGTTTTTCACAACCCCCTTTACCCCCTTTTCTAAGGGGGAACTCCGAAATCCCCCTTAGCAAAGGGGGACTTAGGGGGTTGTTTCTTTAACCATGTGTTTTGGTTGCGGCAAAGCCGCGCCAGGATTCTTCCTGCTCGTTCGGGTCAGGGGTTGTGTTTTTCCTGAATGAAAATTATTTACCCCCCCTTTGTTTCCCTTTGTAAGGACACGGAGCGCCGTGTCCCTACGGAGGTTTTATGTCCGCCGTTACCCGCAAAGTCGCTTAAATAATATGAATATTCCCATACGATCAATGTAAGACAAACACGGACAAACAATCCCCATTCCAAGCATACGAGGACATGGTTTGTCCGTGCCACCCTACAAAAACGATACGGGCGCGGGGCACCGTGCCTTTACGCCTAATCCGTCACCTTCTGGCAAGGTCAATCTTCCCCTGTCAGCTGTTACCCCGGCGTAAGGGTCGTTTGTGACAAGGAGATGCCCGTCAAGGTCGATGTGGTCAACCAGTGATGCCAGATGGGCAGCCGCCGTGATAGAGAGAGAACTTTCAATGTTGCAGCCGATCATTATTTGAAGGCCATGCGCACGGGCCGTGTAAATCATCCGCATGGCCTCGCGAATTCCACCGCACTTCATCAGTTTTATATTAATCCCGTCCACGGCATCTGAGAAAGCGGGTATGTCTTTTGAATCTTTTACGTCTTCATCAGCAAAGATAGGGATTTTTACCTGACGTCTGACCTTCTTAAGCGCTTCAATGCTGCCTACGGGAAATGGTTGTTCTACAAGCTCAACCCCAAGATCTTCCATAAGGTTTATCTTCGTTATTGCCTCGTCCGGCGTCCAGCCTGTATTGGCGTCGACACGGAAAACGGCTTTAGTAATTTTGCGCAGTTCCCTCAGCATCTCAACGTCGTCTTTCATGCCTGCCTTTATTTTGAGGATAGGAAAATCCTTTGCCTCCTCCACCTTTTTGCACATCGTCTCCACAGTATCAATTCCTATGGTGAATGATGTCGCCTTTCCTTCGCACCGATGTAAGCCCAGAAATTTATAGAGCGGTATCCTGAGTTTCTTACCGATTATATCATGGAGGGCAATATCAATTGCCGAACGCGCTGCGGCATCTTTAGGAAATTTATCTTTCAGGAGAAGGGAGATGTCTTCTATCTGAAAGGGATCTGCTTTTTCCAGGAGGCTGATAGATTGTGTAAGTACCTGAGAAACGCTGCTTACATCTTCCCCAAAAAAGCGGGTAGGTGCGGCCTCTCCCAACCCGGTAACCCCATCTTCGTCTCTTAATAAAACTACCAAATTATTTTGAACATCACGAGCTTCCCTGGCAATCCGGAAGGTGTGCTTTAATTTCAAATCTAAAGGTTGAGAAGAGAGATTCATGGTAAGAGAGAATGGATACTGTCCATAAATTTGTTTACACCAAACTTAATGGGGTCAACGGCAGGGAGGTCCGTTTCCTTCTCTACCTTTTGTATCTCTTGTAACGCATCGCGATCAGACATGCCAAAGCAGTTGAGTGAAATACCCAGCACCTTACAGGGATGGACAGGTTGTGCCAGCTTTTCATAGAGTTCGATCAGATCAGGAAGCGGTAAAATGGGGAATGCGGGGAAATGGCGGAGTGTCTTTCGCGCAGGCTGATGGCATAGGATAATGCCCTGTGGAGCAGCACCATGCAAGAGTCCAAGGGTAACGCCTGAATATGCCGGATGTATGATGGTGCCCTGTCCCTCGATGCTTAAGAGTTGATAGTGATTGCGATCGAGCACAAGCTTTTCCACTGCGCCTGAGATGAAATCAGAAATAACATGATCCACGGCGATTCCGCTCCCCTCTATCATAATTCCTGTCTGTCCTGTAGCCACAAAACAGGCGTTAATGCCCCGTTTCTTCGCTGCGTTTGTGATTTCAATCGAAGTTACCATCTTGCCTATGTTACAATCTGAACCTACGGTGAGGATACGTACCGTCTTTGTCTCTTTTGCCTTTCCAGTGCCAATAGGGATATTTTCCGGGGGTTTGCGGACATCCCAGATATCCAATTGATTGTCCTGCGCAAGTTTGCAAAATTCACTGTCATTGCCTAAATGACAGTGGAGGCCGCTAATGACATGGAGTCTGTTTTTTAGGGCATCGGTAATGTGTTTACGCCACCCGTCGGGCAGCATCCCGCCTGGAGGAGCTATACCAATGAGGAGACCCGTGGGTTTGAGATGTAATGTTTCCTCAATACTCCCGACAATGGGAATTCCTTTCCCAATGCCAATAATCGATTCAGGGTCTTTTCCGGCATTTACCTGATCTACGAGGGCAACTACGTCTTCTCTGCGATAGCGGATGATGCTCACGGCGGTTTTTGCGCTAAAGACATCAAGCCTTCCTTCGGTTAAGATAACGAGTCTGCGGTCATTCATAGCATTCGTAGAAAGGCTATTTCCGTCGCTTCCCTTTCATGTTTTTGACGCGTCGTTTCCGTTGCCTTATTGTGGGAGTGGGTTGTATTTTATTAATGTGTGTCGCATATTCCCTGGCATCTAATAATTCACTGATGAGATGGGTCTCTGTTGTTACGAACTTTATTAACCAACCATGGTTGTAAGGATCGCTGCTTAAAATGTTTAGATTTTCGAAGAGACGTTCATTTACTGCTATGACTTCACCAGCTATGGGTGATGTGATATCGATCAGCCTGTCTAATGACTCTATTTCTCCAAAAGAGATGCCCGACAGGATTTCATCCCCTGCCTTTGGGAGGTCCAGAAACAACAATTTATCGAGTCCGTCGATGATAAATTGCGTCAGACCAACGGTAATTGATTTTTTATCCCACAAAAACCATTCATGAGATGGCGTGTATTTTAAATATTCTGGAATCATAACATAATATCTCACAACAAATTATAACTCACAATATTTCAAAATCGTAACATAGAAGCTCATGGTTGTCAAGAATAATTGATTTTAAAAATATAGACTTTCCATTTATAAAAAAATTTTTTATACTGTTTCTTTGTGATATAAAAATTCTTTACCATTTAAAATGGGGCTTGCTTTGAGTGAAGGTATATATTGCCTTATTATTCGCCTGTTTCAAAGGCACCGGATAAAAATCGGATGCCTGGGTACCTTCAGTTTTCCGGCAGGTTTTTACGTCTATGCAGGGAGCGCGCAAAACAGCCTGGGTCGCCGGATTGAAAGGCACTTGCGGCAAGAAAAGAAGATGCACTGGCATATCGACTATTTGTTACTGCACGGGCAAGTAATGTTTGTCCATACCTACCCAGGTGAAAAGCATATGGAGTGCATGTTGAGCCATAAAATTGGGAATATAAAAAATGCCAGCATACCCGTGAAAGGGTTTGGTTCTTCGGACTGTTCGTGTGTTTCACATCTCTATTTTTTTCAAGATAATCCCGATCCCGGGATATCCAGGCTTACGATCAGATGAAAAATATCATAATGCAGCAGGGCCGCAACCAAAAAAGCTCAACCACAAAGAACACAAAGTTTTACACAAAGATCACAAAGAAAACCTTACAGAAAAAAGACGTTTTTGTGGAGTAATACGATAACGCAGATTTCAAAATCTGTTAGGGGGGTTCCTTTTCCTATGATTACAGAAACGCCCATGATGCGTCAATATGGCGAGATAAAAAGGCAGCATAAAGACGCTCTGCTCTTTTTTCGTATGGGTGATTTTTACGAATTATTTTTTGAGGATGCCAAGCTCGCCTCAAAGGTGTTGGGGATTACCCTGACCGCCCGTTCCAAAGGCGAGAGCGCAATACCTATGGCAGGCGTGCCGCATCATGCGGCAGAGTCTTATATCCGCAGATTAATTAAGGCCGGACACAAGGTGGCTATCTGCGATCAGTTGCAAAATCCTGATGAGGCCAAAGGGATTGTCGATCGTGGTGTCACCAGGATTATCACCCCTGGCACTATCACAGAAGATACCCTGCTGGAGGATAAGAGCAATAACTATTTACTGGCGGTGCTTGAAACAAAAAATATGCTGGGGTTATCATGGGTCGATTTATCTACCGGCCGGTTTGAAGCCGAGTATGTGCAAAGGGAAAGGCTCTTTGACGAATTAGCAAGACTAAATCCCTCTGAGTTGCTATTGCCTGAAGAGACCGTGAGGAATAACATCCCTTTCATGGAGAAGATCCGGGCAGAATACGATGGAATGATTACCTCCAGACCTGAATGGGAGTTTTCAGAAGATACGGCTTATCGGGTCCTGATAGAACACTTTGGAACAACATCCCTGGAGGGATTTGGCTGCGAAGACATGGGGTCAGCCCTGGGCGCTGCCGGGGCAGTGATCCAGTATTTAAAAGAGACGCAAAAGACATCGCTCAGGCATATCATTAAAATTCAAAAATATCAAATCGACAACAGGGTGCTCATGGATAAGGCTACACAGCAGAGCCTGGAGCTTACCCAAACCATAAGGACCCAGGATCGGGAGGGCTCGCTGCTGGGCGTGATAGACCGGACAAAGACTCCGATGGGGGCGCGACTACTCAGGGAATGGGTCATCTGTCCGCTGCGGGTATCTGCCGATATTAAATATCGTCAGCTTGGTGTGAAGGAATTATTTGAAAATTCAGCATTGCGGCGGGAGATCCGTGATGTTTTGGGCAATATTTACGATGTCGAGCGGATATCCACCAAGGTCAGTTGCGGTCGCGCCAATGCCCGTGACCTTGTCAGTTTAAAACAATCTCTTTCAAAACTCCCTGCGCTGAAAGAAAAACTTGGATTCTGTATTGCGGATATTTTGGTGTCGCTGGAACAGCAATTAGACGTCCTTGAGGAAGTGCGAATCCTGATCGGTACGGCTATCGAACCCGATCCCCCTCCCACGATTAAAGACGGGGGGCTTATCAGGGAAGGGTATGATGCATCTCTTGATGAATTGAGATACATGAGTAAAAACGGGAAGAGCTGGATTGCCAACTTCCAGGCAGAAGAGATCGCGCGGACCGGCATTAACTCCCTCAAGGTAGGTTACAACAAGGTGTTTGGATACTATATTGAGATCACCAACATTCACAAGGAGAGCATTCCTGAAACCTATATCCGGAAGCAGACCCTCAAAAATGCGGAGCGTTTCATTACCCCTGAACTCAAGGATTACGAGACAAAGGTGCTGACGGCCGATGAACGTGCAAGGGATCTGGAGTACGACCTCTTTATCCGGATACGCGAACAGGCCGGCGCCTATACAGCGCGGCTGCAAAGGACATCCGGGGCAATTGCAGCGCTCGACGTGCTGGCAACCCTTGCCAATCTTGCCGCAGAAAACCGCTATATCATGCCGGAGATTACCAATGACCTGGAATTAAAAATAACCGATGGACGTCACCCCGTTCTTGATCGGAAACTCGGCGCAGAAAGTTTTGTCCCTAACGACATCCGGCTTGATGGCGCTCAAGACACAATCATGGTAATTACCGGGCCAAATATGGCCGGGAAAAGCACGTATATCCGCCAAATTGCGCTCCTGACGCTTATGGCACAGATGGGGAGTTTTATCCCGGCAAAGGAGGCAATCATCGGGACGGTAGACAGGATTTTCACGCGGGTGGGCGCATCGGACGAACTTTCAAGGGGACAGAGCACCTTTATGGTGGAAATGAACGAGACGGCGAACATCCTCAATAACGCCACTGAACGCAGCCTGATTATATTAGATGAGGTGGGACGGGGCACGAGCACCTTTGACGGCGTCAGCATTGCATGGGCGATCACGGAATACATCTACCAGCACATCCGTGCCCGGACGCTCTTTGCCACCCACTATCACGAGCTCACGGAACTGGCCTTGCTCTTTCCGGGAATCAAGAATTTTAACATCGCCGTCAGGGAATGGGGAGACGAGATTATTTTCCTGCGAAAAATCGTGGAAGGTGGAACGGATAAAAGCTACGGGATACACGTCGCGCGGCTTGCAGGGATACCTAAGGAGATTATCCAGCGTGCCCGTATTATCCTCAATAACCTCGAGGCCGCCACGCTGGACGTAAACGGCAAGCCGAAATTTGCGCCGATAAAGGCAATGCAAGACAAAAAAGAACCGAAGCAATTGAAACTCTTTGCATCGAAAGAAGACGTAGTCATTGGAGACATTAAGAAGCTCGATATATCCACGATGTCACCCCTCGATGCCCTTAACAAGCTTGATGAATTGAAGAAAAGGTTAGAGAGCGAATAAGGATGTACAACCCATACGGCATCTTTCTTTCATAAATCAGAGATGCTTTTTTATCCTTTCCAGAACCAGACGGGCAAGCGATTCATCCCCAAAAACTCCTGCGCGGATTTTTACCGTAGTTAATTGTAACTATTCAGCGAAAACTGACAGAGAATATATTTTCTGAAGAGTTGCGATTTTCCTGTGATTACCAGTCTTGAAGCCTTATATTTATTTAGCATTGACTTTGGTTTGTAAAATGTTTAGCATATTTTAAAATGTTCCACATTCAGACTGAGGAGTTGTCCATTTGATAGACAAAAAAAAGATTGTTGAATCCGTTCGTTTGCTCATAGAAGGTATCGGTGACGACCCCAATCGGGAAGGTCTTGTAGAAACACCTGAAAGGGTTGCCGATATGTGCGAAGAGATATTTGCAGGGATAGGGCAGGATTCACATAAGGAAATCAAGGTATTAAAATCCGAAAAGTACGATGAAATTGTCCTGTTAAAGGATATTCCCTTTTATTCAATCTGCGAGCATCACCTCCTCCCTTTTAGTGGTGTTGCACACGTAGCCTATATCCCGCAAGGAAACCGGGTGACCGGCATCAGCAAGCTGGCAAGGGTCGTGGAAATAGAGGCAAAGCGTCTGCAGGTACAGGAAAGACTTACCACCGACATTGCAGAATCGATCATGAAGGCACTACGTCCCAAAGGAGTGCTTGCCATCATCGAGGCCGAACATCTCTGTATGACGATGCGGGGCATCAAAAAGCCAGGCACCCGGATAAAAACTTCCGTCGTGCGTGGCATCTTCCGCGACAACCCTGCTACGCGCGCAGAGGCCCTGGCGTTAATCAAAGGGCACTAATCCAAATGCGCTATTCAAATTTATAATTCAAACGAGCCGGAAGATAAGAACTATCTGTCTCCTCACACAAAGACACCAAGACACAGAGAGGCACATTAAATAATATTTTTTGTAAGATACTGCTATGCTTTGACAATAGGAAAAAATCTATCAGGATGACAACGAAATATAAAAGAAACAGCTTCGCATTGCTTATCGTCTTATCGCTTGTTTTAGGGTGCGTGGATAGCTCATTTGGCAGCGGGAATACTCATAAGACGCAAATGCCTTCTGCAACGGCGATGGCAAACATAGAAATGGACTCAAATGTTAAGTTTATTAGTATGAGTTTGAAGGACAGCATTGTTTATGCCTTGCGCAATAGTTTTGATATTGAGCTGTCGAAACTGAATACAAAGTCAACTGATTATGATATTACGACCGAAAAGGCGAGATTTGATCCCATGCTACATTTAAGGGGGAGTATTCAAAATGATGAAACACCCAGCAGCAATTTACTTCAGGTTGGTGATACAACCACAACGGTTGTTAGCCCATTTGTTTCGGAGGGAAAAACGGCTGATGCAATTGTTCAGTCATTGATACCGACAGGCGCAACTGTATCTCTGGGGTACACCATATTTAGAAGTTTCTTGGATCCAAGTCCTTTTCAATTAATCAATCCGTCCTATACAAATTTTATCGAGGCAAGGATTACACAGCCTTTGTTAAAGGGCGGCGGTTGGTTTTACAACAGGAGCCCTATCTATATTGCCAGAAACAATAAAAAGATATCTCTGGCCCAATTCAAAAGCAAGGCAATAGAGGTGTCCAATGCCGTTCAGGAGGCATATTGGAATTATATAAGGGCAATGGAAAATTTAAAGGTAGCAAAAAAATCCCTGGAACGTGCAGAGGATTTACTGAGGAAGAATAAGATACAGGTAGAGGTTGGCACCCTTGCGCCCGTCGAGATTATCGACGCGGAATCCGGTGTTGCATCGAGGGTTGAGGCGATACTTTCCGCAGAAAATGCCATTAAAGATCGGGAGGATGAACTCAAAAGAATTATGAATCTCGCCGATAACGAGATTATCTCCGATGCCACCATTATTCCTACCGACAAGCCTGGCTTTGAACCGAAAAAGGTGGAATTAAAGGACACGATTAAGGTAGCCATGGAAAAACGCCCTGAATTAACCGGGCTGGAACTTGCAACCGAAAATGCCGGTATAGAAACCAGGAGAAGAAAGAATGAATTATATCCGGGTTTGGACTTCACGGGAGGTTTGCGCTATACAGGCCTTGGAAGCGAGGCATCGGAAGCCAATGACTCCACATTCTCAGAAGAATTTCAGGGAGAATTTTTTACTCTTGTGTTAGAAGTCCCGATAGGAAACCGATCGGCAAGGAGCGCATACAATAAATCCAAGCTCAATGAACGGCAGGCCAGGATTAATGTCAGAAAAAAGGAACTGGATATCGTTGTCGATGTGAGGGAGGCTGTCCGGCAGGTGATGACAAACATTGAAAGGGTTAACGCCACGAGGAAGGCAAGGGAACTGGCAGTAAAAAGATTAGAAAATGAAGAAAAGAAATACGATGTCGGCAGATCCACAAGCCTGGAAATCCTGCGTGCACAGGAAAATCTTGCCTTTGCGGAGTTTGAAGAGGCAAGGGCGATTATTGATTATGAGATATCGCTAGGGAATTTGGAGAGGGCAAAGGGCACGATCCTTGATATTTTCGATATAAAGCTGGAAGAAGAGACGAAAACGTGATGTTTTATGAATTTGAAAGTCTGGTCGTGGTGCGACGCGCCCTACTACAGGCTTTCCGACATTATAACGAAAATCCCCGCAGTCTCTGTGCCTCTGATTCCCTCAGTCGCAACATACGGCGTTGTTTTCTTTGCTCAGCTTCAGCCCATCGTTTTTGTTCCACGTCGGTTACGGGTTTGAATGACGTAAGAGGGATAGGTTTTCCTTTTCCATCGACTTTAACGCAGGTAGAAAAAGCCGTGCAGGTATGGTGAGCGATATTGTTGATCGTGTCTTCAGCCAGGACCTTTACACCAATTTCCATTGAAGACCTGCCTGCATAATTCAGTGAAGTTGCCAGGACGAGCACATTGCCTACGTAAATGGGATGGTAAAAATCCAGTGCATCGAGAGAGGCCGTTACGATCGTCCCTCTGGCGTATTTCATGGCCATGATGGCCATAATCTCATCAAGCATGAGGAGGAGCTTCCCGCCATACATGAGATTGCTATAAATAGCATCTTCCGGGAAAACCAGCCGGTGGACACGCATGCTTAACCGTCCGGCATCTTCCAGATTTGTGTCGAGCAACCTTTGCTTTCTTTGTGCTATCCGCGCAAATCTTTGCTCCCGTATCTCCCTGGCATACTGATACATTTTTACTTCCTTATCGTCTGCCGGTTCGATATGTTGTTCTATCGGAATCGGCTTGCCCTGAACGTCGATGGATACAAAAGACATCCTTGCGCGGGTACAGAGCTTTTCTTCCTCGTTTAACGGCTTACAAAAGACCACAGCCTCTGCCTCCAGGGAGGTGTTCCCGATATATTTGACCATGGCCCTGACGGTAACTACGTCACCGATTCGAACGGGTTGGAGGAAGAATAAATCTTCGATGGAGGCCAGGAGTAAAGGCCTTTTCGTTAACCGTAAAGCAGCCAGGTTTCCAGCCGTAACGATCCAGTTCATCATCCACCCGCCATACAAGGTGCCGGCAGGATTCGCTTGTTGGGGAAAGACATGGTGCAGTGTTTCAACCATGGTGGAGTGAATGCTGGGCATAGAAAGAAATTCCCTGATTCGAAAATTATGCAGTGATGTGCAATAATTTTGGATCGATTAGGTTTTGAAATTACCCCTGGCGGGGTTGTCTCACGAATTTTGTGCTTCGGGTTTCCTTTGTTCCGATTTGTCCGGTCCGGAAGACCAGGTATGGTTTAAACACTTTTCAAAACTTACTATTAAGCAGAAAGGCCGCGGCAATGAGTTGTATCCTTGCAATGCCCGGCCAGGATATCGCCGAGACCATCAAAACTCTTTTGGGCACAAAAGCATCACGGTAAAAACCGAGCGCAATACATTAGAGGACGGGATTAACGGACTTTTATTCTGGCGTAGCCCTGATGTTCACCAAATTTGTCAGACCAAACGATGCCGACCTCCCAGATATCTCCCTTTTGCATGATTTTAAGCAATGCCCCCAGCTCTTCAATATCATTAATTCTATATTGGCCCACATACACAAGAACATGGCCCTCTTTAACGCCAACCGCGGCTGCAGGGCTGCTTTTTTGCACCCCCGCAACCAATACCCCGCCCTTTATCCACCACAAATTCAATTGTTTCGCTAGTTGCGGGGTCAAATCTTGCACAAACAATCCCAACTTTTCCATAGCCAGTTTTTCTATTGAAGGAGTCGGGGCCTTTTCAAGTTTAACGTCTACCCTGACTTCGTGCCCGCCACGATTAATGTTGATATACAGTTTATCTCCTGCATTTTTCTTAAGAATGTATTTTTCAAAGTCGAGAATATCCTGAATCTCTTTCGAGTCTATCTTTGTAATATAATCCCCGATTTTGATTTGCGCCTTGTCGGCTGGGCTGCCAGGCTCAACGGATGAAACCTTAATTCCCCGTGAAACATCGTCTTGTTCTTCAACCTGGGCGCCAAACCATATCTTATTGAGTTCTCTAAAATTGAAGAGTTTGACCAGGGTTTGTCTTACCTTGTCAACAGGGATAGCAAATCCGATCCCCTGCGCCTGGTTTACAATGGCAGCGTTAATGCCGATAAGCTCTCCGTCTATGTTGATGAGGGGGCCGCCGCTATTTCCGGGATTAATCAGGGCATCGGTTTGGATAAGGCCGTCATATTTGATGTCGCCATATTCACTGCTAAATGTCATGGTGCGGTTCTTTGCGCTCAATACTCCCGTAGTGATAGAGTTTTCTAAACCAAAGGGGTTGCCCAGCGCTACGACGGTCTCACCAATCATGAGATCCTTCGAAGTGCCCATCTTGACATAGGGAAGGGGTGTGGGAGAGTTTATTTTTAGCACAGCCAGGTCGCTGATCGGGTCAGAGCTGATCATGGTTGCCTCAAAGCCTCTCCCGTCTGACAGTCTGACCTTGATTTTTGAAGCGCGGCTTATGACATGTTCGTTGGTAACAATATAGCCATCTTCGTCAATAATGACGCCGGAGCCCAATGGTCTTTCGACCATCTGCTTCTGGCTCTGACCAAAGAAATCATTGAAAAATTGGTCAAAGAGTTCGCTTCTCGATCCAAAAAAAGGGTCTACATGCCGCTGCGATATAAGTCTTTCCGTGCTGATATTAGCTACGGCAGGACCAACCCTTTCAACTGCTATAACAATGGGGGTCCTGCGATTAGAGGAACTTTCACGGGCAGATGCCTTGTCGTATACGAAAGAAATACAAGCAAGAGCTAAGAAAACTAAAAAGAAACCAAGTGTTTTTTTCAAGACAGATTAATGAAAACCTCCATGTGGGGAGCTGCTGGGAGGCTTCCCATGTGGTGAAGAGCCTGAAGGCATTTCACCTGTGGTAACTTTTGCCTCCTCTCCCGGCGTTTTAGCTGTATCGTCAATGACAATCGTGGTAAAATCCACTTCATTTTTCATCAGGCTGGCAATCGATTCATTGTCAACGATGTAGATATAATCCGAATCTTTATTTTTTACGTAATAACCATGAGCATCTTTCTTCTTGCCAACGTAAATTACCGCATCACCGCTTTCCAAACCAACAGTGATGGTTAATTGAGGTTTGTCTAAAGAGAATTGTGTCAGGTTTGTTGCTTTGTATTGTTCGATGTAATTGCCTTTCAATTCACCAAGATTACGGATAAAGTAATCTACTTCTCTTCCTTGTACGTCCTTTTGCTCGTTATTTTTCAGCTTCCAGACATTGTTGCTTTTTGTCAATAAGATGCTCTTGTCGGCATAATTAAGGGCAAGTTCTCTTACGTCGGTCCTCTCAAAATGGAGTATTTTGGTTGGCACCAGTTCCGCTTCAAAGTTTTTAATCCTGGGCCAGGAAAGTTCAAACACCAGGTCGTTGTCGCTAAACATACAATAAGAACTTACCTTATCACCCTCCTTGATTTTGTTGCCAACGAGCAATGTCCTCGTTTCGATTACTTTTCCCAAAGGTTCTTTGGGTTTCATGGCATGCCCGGCATCTTCCTCTTTCTTCTTTTTATCCGATTCTTCTGGCGCTTGTTCCGGAACTTTCTCGTAAGTAACAGAGACTTTTATCCTTGGATTATTTAGTCCAAAAACGCTAAGGTCTTTAGGCGCCTTTGCAATATAGCTATCAACCTTCAAAAATGACAAGTCCCATATAATCTGATTTAGAGCGCTTGTATCGGCCATCGTTTGGACAGGCTTTGAGAGTTCCCATTGGAACTGCCCTTCTGCATCGCGCTTATTGGTTATATCGCATACATACGTGCGGTCCGGTTTCTCAATAACAATCTTTTTGACCAAGTCCCTGTTAAAGTCGCTTGCCAGTCGGTCCCGGAAACACAGGAGAGGATTTTCAATCTTGTCGTAGAACTCGGTAGTTGGGGCGGTATAAACAGGGTCTTCTCCAACACGTTTCACGTAACACTTGGTGCCATCAGGCAGCTTGTTGCCTACATAAAATCTGGCCAGCTCCTTGTCTTCTTCTTTAGTGACGGAAATCTCAAAGACAGGGTCTTTTAAGCCATACAGTGACAAATCAGTTGGTTTGTCTGAAACGAAATCTTCTATTTCGAGGGATTTTATCTTCTCAATAAAGTTCTTTACGGTATCCTGGTCTGCATAAATATTGATCGGTTTTGTAAGCTTCCAATCCAGATCTAAGGATTTTTCAATAGCTATCAAATCGGCAGGAGTCTTAATTTCCAATTTGTTTACACCGTAGGTTCCAATAGATTCAAACCTGACTACCTTCTTGTCTCTCAGGTCGTTTGGTTTTTTGCTCAGGTCGGCAAGTATAGCGTCTTTCAGGAAAAATATCGTAGGTTCATCCGTGCGTTTGGCATATACCTTGTTGTCTAGCGAGTGTCCAAAGATGACAGACTGAGCAGCGCCCTTTTCATTGATAGTTACAGTAAAGCGAGGGGCATTCAGGCCGTACTTCACTAAATCACCCGAATCCTCTGTAACAAAATCCGTACGATCAATTTGCAGGTTTTTGAGTTTGCCAAGAATATCCTTCATTTTTTCCAGGTCTGCCAAATCGTTAACGGGTTCAGTAAGTCGCCAGAAATTGCCCTTCCGATTACAAACTATATTGTATTGTGCCGTTTTGACCTGCACACTGTCTACCGCCTCTTTGTCAAAAGTAAACACCCATTTACTTCTTAACTCCAGGATGTTTTTGTTCACTTTGCCAAGAAGCGTCCCCGGCACAACAACGACCTCGTCGTTTGTGTCAAGCTTGATGTACACATTGTCACCTGCGGCAAGTTTTTGTCCAATAAACACCGTATATTTATCTCGCGGCCCGGTTACTTGTATCTTATCACGCTTTGCCGGGATATCGGTATACATGGTAATGGATATCTTTGGAACATCCAGGCCGTAATCTTTGAGATCAAATGGCTTTTCCCCTTCCTGTTTAAAGGAGCCAATCTTGTTCATGAATTCAAACTCGGAGAGGATGCTGTTTACTTCGGAATTATCTGACCGGAGCTTTCGTGGTTCAACGATATGCCAGAAGTTGTCTTCTGTTTTTTCCAAAACGATCTTGCCGCTTTCATTGTTCAATTCAATCTTTTTGATCATCGATGCCTTGAAATCAGGAAGCACCTTTTTTTGTAACCTTTCCCATTCCTCGTGAGGGAGTTGTTTCCTCTCGTAAAGGAATATGTAGGAAATGCCAATTGCTGCGACAATTGAAAGGATAATGGTTGTTTTAAGTTTCATAGCTTACTACTTTCCTCCCGCGTAGAATATCATGAAATTAAGGCAATAATTTGAACGAAGTGAAGCATTTCAGTGAACCGGGATGTTTTAAATTCTTTAACTTACCGGCGTCTTTTCCACCATACCATGCTGCCAACAATTATTGGTATCACCGGTATTCCTGCAATCGATACCCAGAAGATAACCTTCATCTGGATTGGGTTGATCGTTGCCTTGCGGAAATCAGGCGGTTTGGCGGAGATACCAAGTTGTGTTTCCTTTTTGGCCAACCAGTTAATCGAATTGCGAAATAAGTCTGCGTTTCCGGGATTCTCTACATATTCATTGCTGGCAAAATTCACGTCTCCGAACACGACCAGTCGCGCACCCTGCGGTTTAGCCGATGGGTCATTAGCCATAGCAGGATGTGATTGGGTAACGGCCTTTGGTAATTCTTTCACCTGAGAAGCCACAGCCAGAGCCACAGGGCCCTGCACGTCGGTATCTATATTATACTCGGGTTTTTTCTGCCGCAAATTTGCAACGTCAATTTCTCCCCATGACCCTTCAGGCGCCCGCATGAGCACGGTTGCCTGATACGGCATTTGGTCATTGGGCGGCGATGCATCGACAGGGCACACACCAAAAAGGATCGTATTGAAATTCTTCAGATCGTTGGTAATAGCGTGATCTTCAGCATATTCGTCTTTTCCCACATAGATTTCAGCAACGGTCTGTATGCCAAAGAGGGGCATATTGACTTTGTTATAAACAACGACATCATCGCGGACTGCAATACCGTATTCAGGCAAAAATGTCTTGAATCCCGTAGGGGCATTCGGGCTAAGCGCTGGTTCCAGCATAAGTAAAAGCTTGCCCCTGTTTTCAAGATAGGTGCGAATAATGTTCAATTCTTCTGTCAGATACGCCTTGGTTGGTCCTGCAATCACGAGCACGTCACAATCATCAGGAATTTTCTTGGCAGTCAAAATATCCAGGGGTGCAACACGGCAGTTATCCCTCTTAAGGGCGTTGGCAATTCCAGAAATTCCACCGCGGTCGAAATCTTCGAACTGACGCTCGCCGTGCCCCGTAACGAAGTAAATTGCAGATTGTTTCTCTTGGGTAACATTGAGAATTGCCTCCGTGAATGCCTCTTCTCCCTTAAATTTAAAGGGATACTGTTTTTCTATCACTTCGCTTTGCTGTACATGTTTACTATGATCGCCGCATTCAAATACCACGGTGTTAAGTTGAAGATCGCTGATATTGAGGCGTTTTGCCATCTCTTCGACCTTGGTGCGGTTCCTTAACGGGTCGACACTTTCCACCTTGATTTTGTCCGAATGGTAGGCGTATTCTTTCAGGATATCCAGGATTTGTTCATAAAACATCTCTCCCGGGTTGAAGAGGGTGGTAATGACAACGGATTTGTCAAGGTTTTTCAGGATGTTTTTTGTTTTCGGGGAAAGGGAATATTTGCCGGTAAGTGTGAGGTCAAAACGTTCATAATGACGGTTATTGAGAAACCCAACCACCGCAAAGATGCACGCCGCAAAGATGGACATCATGGCAACGTTGGTACCAACCAGCGCCTTCCTCTTTGATGCCTCAGTTGAAAACCAATTTTTCCGGATGGCCATGACAGCACCAAATCCGATAACAACACCTCCGCCAACGCCGACCGGAATAAGGGATGATAGTCCCCAGGCGTTGAATATCCTTGATACACCAAAACCTGCCACAACAGCGATAATTCCAGCCAGGATACTATATCCGCCAAATTGCTCAAACCAATCATTTTTTTTCGTATTCACAGTGCTCATCTCCATCTCCTGCTCTCAACAATGCGTACAACGATAAATATGAGTAATGCAGTAAAGCTCACGTAGTAAATTACATCCCTTGTATCCACAATCCCTTTTGTAAACGTGTCCCAGTGATCATAGGTGCCAATATATCTCAGGGCGCTGTAGAACCAACCTTCATTTTCGGCGCTCGCCAAACCAATCACAAGCAGTATGAGGAGCGCTACGATTCCAATAACGGCTGCGATAATTTGATTTTTTGTGATGGCTGACACCAGCAATCCGATAGAAATAAAGAGTCCGCCCATTAAGATCAGTCCAATGTAACTGGCAATAATCGCTCCATAATCGGGGCTGCCTACCCATGCTAAGAATATGATATAAAAAGCGGTTGGCGCAATCATGACATTGTAAAGTGCCCATGCCGCTAAAAATTTTCCGAATACCACTTCAAAATCGGTAACGGGGGCCGTCATAAGAGGCTCAATCGTCCCTGTTTTGTTTTCCTCGGCCAGTAATCTCATGGTGATAACAGGAGTCAGGATGGAAAGTATAAACTGCGTATAGGCCAGACTATATCGCAATGTAGATTCCTGGGTGAGACCGAGCATGATGGAAAAGAAATAACCGGAAAAAACGGTAAATACTGCAATAACAACGTATGCGATCGGTGATAAGAAATATGCGTTAATTTCTCTTTGAAAGATTGTGCCGGCGCTTGTCATTTATGTCGTTACCTCCTGTTCCTGCATCGTAATCTGATGGAATATTTCTTCCAGCGTTATAGAGGCCTGTTTCATCTCCCGAATAATTCCATTGTTTTTTACAACGCTTGCAAAGACGTCTTCACGAATGTCCATACTCCTTTCGGCCTCTACGGTAAAGTTGCCCACTTCCCCCTTTTCCTGCCAAACGACCTTTTTTACGCCTTTGATGCCGGATAGGGCATTTTTAATTTTTTCGCCATTGCCTCGCACTTCCAGCATAATGTTATTTCCGCTCCTGAGTTGAATAGCCAGATTGGATGGTGTATCCATGGCAACTATTTTTCCCTTATTAATAATAATGACGCGGCCGCAAATCATTTCGACTTCGGGGAGGATATGGGTAGACAACAAGATGGTGTGTTTTTCACCTAATTCCTTTATGAGTTGCCTGACTTGTCTGATTTGATTGGGGTCAAGCCCGATCGTTGGTTCGTCGAGAATGAGTATCTTTGGGTCATGGACGAGGGTGTCTGCCAGCCCCACCCTCTGGCGGTAACCTTTGGACAGGGTGCCGATGATCTGGTTTTGTACATCGGTAATCCTGCATTTTTCGATACATTCACCGATCTTCAATTTGCGTTCGCGATAGGGTATTTTTTTCAGTTTCGCGCGAAACGAGAGATATTCTTTCACCCGCATTTCGGGATACAGGGGGACGTTTTCGGGCAAATACCCTATCTGCTTGCGCACATTAATCGAGTCACGGAAGACATCATACCCTGCAACCGTAGCAGTTCCGGAGGTTGCGGGCATATAACAAGTCAGGATACGCATGGTAGTGGTCTTGCCAGCACCGTTCGGTCCCAAAAGCCCTAAAATTTCACCCTGATTAACTTCAAATGAGATATCATTTACGGCATATACATCCGCATAGCGCTTTGCCAAATGGTCAACTTTAATCATATGTACGAAACTCTCCTTTTATAATTACCCTTTAAAACTACTTTGTTTAGCGAATTTTTCCCCTCTCCACCTCCTTTACCAGGGGGATTTGTTTATTTTGTTGCGTTATGAATTTTGAAAAAAACTAACGTTTGTGATTTGATGCAATATTAAGGCAGGCGGATTAATAATGTAGTTTAAAAATAAGTATGTTCGTCTAACTACAATACAAATTAAAATGCAACACATCCCCTCGCATCTATAAAATAGCAATACGGCAACGATAATCTGCAACTCATATTTTGGATTCTAAAGCTTTCGGTTGCCGTGAATCACCTTCGTTTAATTTGATCTTGGATTTCATCAATTCCAGAAATGCAATCTTAACAGGGTCGTCTGTTTCTGTTTCAACCAACACAGGAGCTTTTTTTATAATTTGCCTTGCCCTGCTTATAATCAGTGACGTAAGCCGCAATGAACCACCAACTTGTTTTGCTAGTTCGTCGATATTTTTATAATTCACGTTAACACCTATGATAAGAAATATGTTCCATAAAAGTATAAATTTACCGGTATTTTTTGCATGGATACCTGGTTTTGTTCGCCGCGATATCGTTGTTTTCTGTTCCCGTTCTAAAAGCAACCGGAATAGTCTCTCGACATTGAGATTCTTGAACAGTATGATTAAACCATAAATAGTATAGACAAATTCTCTTTTGTCAAGGGAAATTGAACCGTAAAAATTCCTTGAGAAATAACTCCTCGCTATGATAACATATAAGCTTTGTTTCATAATTAAAAATGCTTGCTTTATACGCGGGAATTTAATCAAGGGGAAAATATGGCAAGGATATACGAGACTATCACTGATACAATTGGTAATACGCCATTAGTTAAATTAAATAATGTTACCAAAGGATTAGAGTCCACGGTGGTTGCCAAAATGGAATCTTTTAATCCTATGGCCAGCGTAAAGGATCGCATTGGAATCGCAATGATTGAGGCGGCGGAAAAGGCCGGATTACTCACCAAAAGCACGATTATCATAGAACCTACTTCCGGCAACACGGGTATTGCGCTGGCCTTTGTGGCTGCTGCGAAGGGTTATAAACTGATTTTAACGATGCCAGACACCATGAGTATAGAACGAAGGGATCTTTTGAAGGCATTCGGCGCGGGAATTGTATTAACACCTGGCGCTGAAGGTATGAAGGGCGCTATTGCGAGGGCAGAAGAATTGTTGAAGAATACCCCGAATTCGTTTATGCCGCAGCAATTCAAGAATCCGGCCAATCCGGAAATACATCGTAAAACGACGGCAGAAGAGATATGGAATGATACGGATGGCAAGATCGACGTCTTTGTTGGGGGAGTGGGCACAGGCGGGACAATCACCGGTGTTGGTGAGATCATCAAGAAGCGCAAACCCTCACTGAAGGTTATTGCCGTAGAGCCTGCCGATTCATCGGTGCTTTCCGGGGGAAAACCAGGTCCTCACAAAATTCAAGGGCTTGGTGCAGGATTTATCCCGGACATTCTCAACATGAAGGTAGTTGATGAAATTGTCACAGTCAGGAATGAACAGGCATTTGCAGTAGCGCGCCAATTAGCGCGACAAGAAGGGATTTTGGCTGGTATTTCTTCCGGAGCCGCCGTCTATGCTGCATTACAGGTGGCCGCAAGACCTGAGAACAGAGGGAAGTTGACCGTGGTCGTGCTTCCCGATACGGGCGAAAGGTATCTGTCCACCGTCTTATTTAAGGAATTTTAATGTTTGGACGCTTGAAAGAGGACATTGATGTCGCCTTTCAAAATGACCCGGCGGCGCGGAGCAAGCTGGAAGTAATTTTGTGTTATCCTGGTGTGCATGCGCTATGGCTGTACCGGATATCGCATTATCTTTGGAAAAGAGGGTGGATTATATTGTCCCGCTTTATTTCTCACCTAAACCGGTTTTTGACAGGGATTGAAATACACCCGGCTGCCGAAATAGGGCGAGGCGTATTTATTGACCATGGCATGGGTATTGTCATAGGCGAAACGGCGGTAATTGGAGAAGGGTGTCTTCTCTACAAAGGAGTCGTCCTTGGCGGCACAACTATTGAGAAGACAAAAAGACACCCCAATCTCGGCAGAAAGGTTATTGTCGGCTCTAATGCCTGCATCCTGGGCAATATAACTATAGGAGATTGTGCGCGGATTGGTTCCGGTTCTGTAGTGACAAAAGACGTGCCACCCCATGCAACCGTTGTCGGTGTGCCGGGCAGGATCATAAAACAGCGAAAAAAAGACGAACAGGATGTGATGTTGGATCATGGACAGTTGCCCGACCCCATTGCCGAGGCTATCATGGTGGTGTTAAAAGAAAATTGCAGACTCAAACAGCGTATTAAAAAACTGGAGGATACTTTAAAGCTTTCGAGCGGAGAAGATGAGCGCATTTCCGAAACAGAATCAGAGGTAATGACCATATTCATGAAAAATTACAAAGACGGGGATGGGATTTAGATTTAATTAGGCCTTCGGCGACTTACCCTCCTGTTTCCCCCGGTAAACGGGGGGATTATGGGGGGTGTTTGAAATTCCTATACATTAAATATGGGCAATTTTCGGGCAGCATGGAACCGAATGTCTCCTTTTATCAAATGCTTTCAGAAAATGCCTTTAACGAAGGCTAAAAGAGGGGAAAAAGGTATTCGCACATTTCAACAATGACGAGGCCGGGTTGCGCGGTAAAAAATGACGTCACCCATTCAATGATGGTGCAGGGAAGAAAAAGAGGCACTACTTTCAAAAGGTAGATTTTTTAACATTTTGACAGGAGGATTGAAACAGTGGATTGGGGAATAAAGAATCGTTTATCTCAGCTTATCAAAACAAATGGTCGTTGTATGTTTCTGCCTATTGATCATGGATATTTCCAGGGACCTACTTCAAAACTGGAGAGACCTGGCGAAACGATTAAACCGATTATCGATTATGCCGACGCACTCTTCTGTACCCGGGGGGTGTTGCGTGCAAGCATAAATCCAGAAAACAGCAAGCCAATTATTCTCAGGGTATCAGGGGGCACCAGCATGGTGGGTAAAGACCTTGCAAATGAAGGGCTAACCACTTCCATAGAGGAGGCTATCCGTTTGAATGCCTCCGGGGTTGGTATCTCTGTCTTTATTGGCAGCGATTACGAAAAGGAAACCCTGTTAAATCTGTCAAAACTGGTTGATGAGGCGGAGCGATACGGTATTCCCGTAATGGCCGTTACGGCAGTGGGAAGAGAAATGGAAAAGCGGGATGCCCGCTACCTGGCCCTCTGCTGCCGCATTGCAGCGGAATTGGGCGCCCGCGTCGTAAAAACCTATTGGTGTGAAAATTTTGAAAAGGTTACCGACGGTTGTCCGGTGCCGGTAGTCATGGCAGGTGGACCCAAAGTCAATAGCGATCTTGAGGTCTTTGAGTTTGTTTCCGACGGCATGAAAAAAGGCGCCATTGGCGTAAATCTGGGCAGAAATATCTGGCAGAATGAATATCCGGTGGCAATGATCAGGGCATTGCGTGCCATTATCCATGAAGATGCAACCGCAAAGCAGGCTAATGATCTGTTCAACACCGTAAAGAGCGAAAAAGGAAAATAGTTTCGCATGTATTTTGATAAGGAAATAACCTTTTTTCTGAAATTAGGATGGTGAAGATACCGTGCGTGTAGCAATGTATTATAACAACCGGGACGTGAGGGTCGAGGAGATGCAAAACCCGCAAATCGGTCCGGGCGAATTATTGGTAAAGGTACGGGCAAGCGGCATCTGTGGAAGTGATGTCATGGAATGGTATCGCATAAAAAAGGCTCCCCTTGTATTGGGACACGAAATTGCCGGGGAAGTCGTTGCGGCTGGTGAGGGAGTTAAGCGTTTCAAGGTGGGTGACCGGGTAACGGTTGCCCATCATGTCCCATGCAATACCTGCCACTATTGCCTGAACGGTCACTATTCAGTATGCGAGACCTTACGGACCACGAACTTTTATCCGGGCGGTTTTTCTGAATACATCCGTATTCCCCCAATCAACGTTGATCGTGGCACCTTTATCCTGCCCGATGAGATTTCTTATGAGGAAGGGACATTTGCAGAGCCTTTGGCTTGCACACTCCTTGGTCAGAGGAAGGCGGGTTTTCATCCCGGACAGAGCATTCTGGTCATTGGAAGCGGCATTTCAGGACTATTGCATATCCAGCTTGCGCGCGCGTTAGGGGCGGGAAGAGTTTTTGCGGTCGATATCACTGATTACCGTTTGAAGATGGCCAAACAAGCGGGAACAGATATAGCAATCCATGCGAAAGAAGACGTTCCTGCCCGAATCCGGAATACGAACCATGGGAGACTGGCGGATCTTGTCATCGTCTGTACCGGAGCTGCCTCAGCCATTCAGCAGGCACTTAACTCCGTGGATCGTGGCGGCACGATCCTCTTTTTTGCCCCGACGGAGCCCAACGTATCAACTCCAATTAACCTCTGGGATCTCTGGCGCAATTGCAATTCTGTCATCATGTCCTATGCCGGCCCTCCGGATGACACGGCGACGGCCATCGAATTGATTCGTGCGGGCAGGGTAAAGGTCGGAGAATTGATTACCCACCGGTTAGGTCTTGCCGATACCGCTTTAGGTTTTAAACTCGTTGCAGAGGCCAGGGATTCCGTCAAGGTCATCATTGAACCTCATAAATAACGAGAGTGCGGCGAAACCTCAAATCAAGAAATGCGTTTGGAACCACAGATTTCGCAGATTACACAGAAACAAAGAATCCTAAATGAATCTAAACTTTTTAAAAATTTTTTGTTGATATTTTATTCAGAAATGTTTTAAATAGTAAACGTTTAGAAAAATAAACGTTTGTTATTATAAACATTATTTGTTCATATCTTCTGTATTTCAATTTTCGCATTTCGGGTTTTTTATTCGTTCGCATCGTCCGTGAAATCTGTGGTTGTCTTTAACCCAAAATCCAAAATTTTTTTCAACTGGCAAACATACGTACTAATTCTTGAGAATGCGCATCCCGAAAATTCCTTATTTATCAATTGAATAGGTAATAATTATAACCATGCCGATAGTAAAAAAACGATTCCTACAGATAATTTTCAAAATAGTTTTCAGATAATATAAAATGTGTAGAATTGCAGGTCTGGTAGATTTTACGAAAGGCCTTAATAGTAAACAACTGGAAGAGCTAACTCTTTCCAT
>JABWAQ010000121.1 GCA_013360945.1 Candidatus Brocadia sp. | reverse complement strand
ATTAAATGCCGTTTCAAGACAAGGGAAGGGATACCCTACTTTAAAAGAAGACGATATAAAATTAATCAGGTTCCAAAAATATATAATTGATACCGTATTAGCAAATAAAGACTCCATCAAATCAAAAATTTTAACAATACTTCAAAGAATAAAACGCCTCCAGTCTCAAACCTTAGAGCCGTTATCGGTTATCAACAAAATATTTGCAACAGAATTTAAACTTGACTTGCATGTTTTTGAAAAGGCAAAAAGACAAAGTTTACAAATTCTTAACCTTTCTGACTTTGCAAATAATAGAGATTTAAGATGTGGGATAAGATTTCATAATTCTGGATATAAATTTTTGCAGAAACACCTTACAGAGCTTTTCCAGACTAAGGTAAAAAATTTCATTTCTGAGCCAATAGTTCTTGGTAAAGGTATTTCACCAAATGATTATGATGAAGAAGGAAAATATTACTATATCTCAATGGCAGATATTAAAAACTGGTACTTTAACAAAGAAGAATGCAAAACTGTTAAAGATGAGTTCTATACATCAAATCTCAATAAGTCCGCTGCCATAAATGATATAATAATAGCACGTTCAGGTGAGGGTACAATAGGTAAGGTTGCCATAATTCACGATGAAGAAATTGAAGGAGTCTTTGCTGATTTTACAATGCGAATTCGACTAAAGAATTATAGCCCTCTATTGGCCTATTACTACTTTAGAAGCGACTTTTTCCAATATTATATATACACACATAAAAAAGGCTTAGGTAACAATACCAATATTTTCCCAAGTCAAGTACGGGAATTTCCAATACCAGATTTTTCAGAAAATAAACAAAAATCTATCATAGAAAAAATAAAATCAGAACTCGACAAACAAAAAGAGATTGAAAGGGAGATTGATGAGAAACAAAAGGAAATAAATAGAATTATTGAGGCAGCGATAAAAGGTTGATTTTCCCGTATGAAAAGAACTATTATGCACATCGACATGAATGCCTTCTTCGCCTCCGTGGAGCAGCAGATCAATCCGGCGCTCAGGGGAAAACCCATTGCGGTCATTGGCTCGAATGAGAGGACGGTGGTCACGACGGCCTCTTACGAGGCGCGGGCATACGGGGTCAAAACCGGTATGACCAAATACGAGGCCAAACGGTTGTGCCCCCACGTTATTCTTGTAGCAGGTGATACGAGTCGCTATACGCATACCTGTCGCTGTCTTGTGGAAATATATCGGCAATACACCCCCATAGTAGAGGTTTATTCCATAGACGAGGCATTTCTGGATATTACCGGTTCGATTCCCCTCTTTGGCAACGCGGAAATCATTGTCAAAAATATTAAAAGGGATATCCGCCAGAGGCTCGGAAGACTGACCTGTTCCGTCGGTATTGCCCACAATAAGCTCCTGGCGAAGCTGGGCAGCGATATGAAAAAACCGGATGGGCTTGTTATTATACGACAGGAAGACGTTGATACTTTACTGGAACACTTACCGGCAAAAGAACTCTGTGGCATAGGCTCACAACTTGAAAAGCGCCTGTCTGCTATAGGGATTAGGACCTGTGGTGAACTGGGGCGGGCATCCATACGCTTGTTAAGGAGCCAATTTGGCGTAATTGGAGAACGGTTAAAACTCATGGCGCAAGGCAGAGACGATAGCCTTGTCATACCCCTGGAACAGGAACCGGATGCAAAGTCGGTTGGGCATAGCATGACCCTCGACACAGACGTGAGCGATCCGGAAACACTGGAGCGGCATATCCTCCATTTATCCGAGATGGTCGGGCGGCGTTTACGTCGCGGTGGCTATGCGGGCCGGACGGTCACTCTCACCCTGCGTTACCCTGATTTCGATACCTTTACAAGGCGCAGTTCCGTGGGAATACATATGAATAACAGCATGGATATTTATCTTGTTGCAAAAGACATACTCAATACGATACGGCTGCAACAGCCGATCAGGCTGGTAGGTGTTAGCATCTCTAACCTTGTAAGGAACTTTGGCCAGATACCTCTCTTCCGGAGTGACAGGGTAAAACAGGCAGCTACCCGCGCCATGGACGAGATCAACGACCGATATGGAGATTTTTGTATTACCTGGGGTACACTGATTGAGCGATATCATCATAAGGGAGTTATTTCTCCATCCTGGCGGCCTGATGGAGTTAAATGCATTAACCCTTCTATACAGAAAACTAAAATCCAGTTTATGTCCTTACACCAAACAGAGTTAACACATCACCATCTTCCAATCCCACAGGATCAAATACGGCCCGAAACCATGGCGTAATGGAAACAAGCCTGTTGAGAATAAATCGGTAGCATAGCCCGGTTGCATGTTCTTTGCTCCCTTCCCTGCTTTTGAATGCCTAATTAAAAAACTTCAGATATCTTTCCTGTTTTACCGTTCTTCTTGAAGAAAAAGGCAATTTCCTATTATTTATTTTAGAAACATTTTTCTATCATTTATTGTTTATTATTCAATTAATGACCTTAAAAAGATTATTTCCTATCACCTTTTATTATGGATGACTATGAAAAATAAATTTATGTATTTGAGTGTTTGGACTGCTTTATTCATAAGTGCGTGCTCATCAGATAAAAAAAGCATCGTTAATCACGAAAAATACCCTGTTACAAATCCCATCGTGATGGATACGACACATACGCATGATTATGTTGCAAATATACATTCTTTACAACACGTGGAATTAAGAGCCAGGGTGAAAGGATATATCGAAAAAATCCATGCTGACGAGGGTGAAATCGTAAAAGCCGGGCAAGTTCTTTTTAGTATAAGCCCTCAGGAGTATGAGGTGGAACTATTAAAAGCTAAGGCAATGCTGAAAAGTGCTATTGCAGACGCAAAGGCGTCTGAACTGGATTTGCAAAACGTAACAATGCTGGTAGAAAAAAATATTGTCTCAAAGACTGAGCTTGAAATGGCGCAGGCTAAATTGGATGCACTTCGTGCAAAAGTCGATGAAGCGCAATCCTATGTAGCGAGCGCCGAATTAAATTTGTCGTATACCGTAATAAAAGCACCATTTGATGGAATAATTGGCAGAATTTCCAATAAGACAGGAAGTTTCATTGATGAAGAAACCTTGTTGACTACTCTTTCAGATAACAAAAAAGTATTTGCATACTTTAATGTGTCGGAAAAAGAGTATTTAGATTTTACCACGTCCGTAGATTCAGGAAAGAAAAATGGCGTGGTGCTCGTTTTAGCTAACAATCAAATTCACAAGTATAAAGGATGCATCGAAACCGTTGTTGGAAAAATCGACAAAAACACCGGGAATATTGCTTTCCGGGCAAGTTTTCCTAATCCCGACCTTCTTTTAAAACACGGTTCAAGTGGTGAAGTCAGGATAGTAAAAGAAGAAAAAAATGCCTTGATTATTCCGCAAAAAGCTACCTTTGAAATTCAGGACAAAACATATGTATTTATGGTAGATCCCGACGACACAATAAAAATGAGAAGTATTGTTCCAAAGCTTCGCATTCCCCATTTATATGTAGTTGAATCCGGATTGTCTTCCCAGGACAGAATTGTCTATGAAGGTATTCAGCAGGTGAGGGAGGGAGACAAGATAACTCCTGATATTATTTCTATGGAACAAATCCTGGCAGAACTCCCAAAGGCAGAATCCATGTTTATGGCTCAAAATTAAACAGGGAAAAAAATAATGAGTTCAAAATTTATCCATAGACCCGTCTTATCCATAGTACTGTCTCTGATCATCACGTTGCTAGGGGCATTGGCTTTAATCAAATTGCCCATGGAGCAATTCCCCAGTATCGCCCCACCCGTGGTAAATGTCACCATCGAGTTTACCGGTGCCAATGCTGAAACCGTCACAAAAGCCGTCATTGTGCCCCTGGAACGTGCCATCAACGGCGTTCCGGGAATGAAATATATGTCATCCATTTCGGGAAATGATGGTATGGGAATAGTACAAGTTATTTTTGAAGTGGGCACCGACCCTGATATTGCTGCGGTAAACGTTCAAAACAGGGTGGGCACCGTAGTGGATGAACTTCCGGCAGAGGTAATAAAAAACGGAGTAAAAATTGCCAAAGAAGAGAGAGCTATGCTGATGTATTTGGACATTTTCAGCATAGACGACACGCTGGAAGAAAAATTTCTCTACAATTTTGCGGATATTAATATACTGCCGGAATTAAAAAGAATTGATGGGGTTAGTTATGCAGATATATTGGGGGCCAAGGAATACGCAATGCGTATCTGGTTAAAACCGGACAAAATGCTTACCTATAACATTTCAACCGATGATGTACTGACTGCATTACGGGAACAAAATGTAGAAGCAGCACCGGGTACCGTAGGGGAAAGTTCGGATAAGTCAGCCCAGGCATTACAATACGTAATAAAATACACGGGAAGGTATAATACCGAAGAGCAGTATGAAAATATCCCTGTAAAATCGAACGCTGACGGTGGGATACTTCGCATAAAAGATATCGCCGATGTAGAGTTTGGCACAATCTATTTTGATGTGGAGTCAAAACTGAACGGCAGGCCTGCCGCTTCAATTATCCTGAAGCAGTTGCCAGGCTCAAATGCCAGTGAAGTAATCAGTAAGGTGAAAAAGCGGATTGCGGAGATTAAAGAATCATCCTTTGTTGAGGGTATGGATTATGCGATCAGTTATGACGTATCGCGTTTTTTAGATGCATCTGTTCATAAGGTGTTAAAAACGCTGGTTGAGGCGTTTTTGCTGGTATCACTGGTGGTATTTATTTTTCTGCAGGATTGGCGTTCAACACTCATTCCGGCGATTGCCGTCCCTGTTTCATTGATTGGTACGCTCTTTTTCATGCAGTTATTGGGTTTTTCTTTAAACCTGATCACCCTTTTTGCATTAGTGCTTGCCATAGGCATTGTCGTGGATAATGCCATAGTGGTGGTAGAAGCTGTGCATGCAAAAATGGAACACTCAAATATCGGGGCAAAGAAAGCCACTGAAAAAGCGATGAGAGAAATCAGCGGCGCTATCATTGCAATTACCCTGGTAATGTCTGCAGTTTTTATTCCAACGTCTTTTATGTCAGGGCCTGTTGGCGTTTTTTATAAGCAGTTCTCTATTACCATTGCCATTGCTATTGTGCTCTCGGGCATCGTTGCGTTAACACTTACTCCGGCGCTTTGTGCTTTATTTTTAAAAAATACCCACAACAAACACAAAAAGAAACGGTTTTTTCATTACTTTTTTCATGGTTTTAACAGGTGGTATGAAGGGCTTTCGGTAAGGTATCAAAAACTGCTAGGCATTATTATCAACCGCAAGGTTGTTACCTTCTCTATATTGCTGTTATTTTGCGCCGGAACAGGTATTTTCGGAAAACTCCTGCCTTCAGGGTTTATCCCCAATGAAGACCAGGGGACATTTTATGCCAGTATCACTACCCCTCCCGGCTCGACATTAGAAAGAACCAAAGAAGTAGTACATGACGTGCAAAAAGTATGTGATGAGATTGAAGCCATAGAGTCTGTCTCTTCCCTGGCGGGAACAAATATCTTGTCTGATGGAACGGGAGCCACTTACGGTACGTGTTTGATTAACTTAAAAGACTGGCACGACAGAAAGGAATCCGTCAACGAAATCATTGAATTAGTTGCCGAAAAAACCGAACATATTAAAGATGCAGAAATTGAGTTCTTCCCTCCGCCAGCCGTGCCGGGCTATGGAAATGCCAGTGGTTTTGAATTGAGATTGTTAGACAGGACCGGCAGCGGTGACATTAAAAAAATGGAAGCGGTAGTCAACCAGTTTATCAAAGATTTAAAAGACAGGCCTGAAATTGCAAGGGCATTCACCATTTTTGATGCAAGCTATCCACAGTACATGGTTCATATTGATAATGATAAAGCTACTCAAAAAGGAGTAACGGTTAATGATACGATGAGCACCTTGCAAACCTTGCTGGGAAGCGAGTATGCCACAAACTTCATTCGCTTTGGTCAAATGTACAAGGTAATGGTGCAGGCGCTGCCTGAATACCGGGCCAAGCCCGAAGACATACTTAAACTGTATGTAAAAAACAATGAAAATAAAATGGTGCCTTTGTCTGCCTTTATGACTATGGAACGCATCTATGGCATGGATCAGATTACCCGTTACAATATGTATCAGTCCGCGGAGCTGAACGGAGAAGCTGCCCGTGGTTACAGCAGCGGAAGCGCTATTGCAGCCATTCAGGAAGTAGCCAAAGAAAAATTACCGAGAGGTTACGGCATAGATTGGGCGGGCATAACCCGTGACGAAATACTATCCGGCAATGAAGCAATCTATATTTTTCTTATTTGTCTGGTATTTGTGTATCTGTTGTTGTCCGCACAATATGAAAGTTTTCTCCTGCCTATGCCCGTTATCCTCTCTTTGCCGACCGGAATATTCGGGGCATTTTTACTCCTGATGCTCATGGGGTTAGAAAACAATATTTATGCCCAGGTAGCGATGATCATGCTTATTGGTTTACTGGGGAAAAATGCCATCCTGATTGTTGAATTTGCCACATTAAAACACAGAGAAGGGCGAACCCCTGTGCAAGCTGCCATTGAAGGAGCGTCCGTGAGATTACGGCCAATCCTCATGACCTCATTTGCCTTTATCGCCGGGTTGATCCCCTTGATGCTTGCAACCGGTGCAGGCGCTGTGGGCAACAGAACCATTGGCGCAGCAGCGGCAGGAGGGATGTTGTTCGGAACGATATTCGGGGTAATTATTATTCCCGGGCTGTATGTCATCTTTGCAACCCTTGCAGAAGTGTTTGCGCGGAGAGGTGTCAAGGAAGAAATAGCATTTACAGAAACAATTTAATTGTCGAGGAATTTATATTTTATTTAAGCGGCTTTCAGGGTGGCACTGACAAACGATTATTTGTCAGCGCCTTCAGCCGATTGATAAATTCTTATAACTATTAGGCATGATCAATTCATCAGTAAGAAAATTACAAATAAGTGCATTCTTAACATTCATAGGGATTAATTTAAGATTTCTTTCGGAAAATGTTTTTAATGCCCTTATTTTTTTTAATATTCTCCAGTCTGGAAATCCTGACAATAAGTATGATTTTCATACACCAGGCGTACCGGATGTGTATGGAGATGCAGCAGTTGTTGTTATGTTTGCGGTTGCATACCTACTCCATAAGTCTGCAAGTAAAACTATTGTTTTACATATTATGGACTATCTGTATGAGAGACGCAGGCAACGTTTCACAACTATCAGATATCTAAAAAACTGTATTATCTGGTCAAAAAAGAATTTTTTTTTTGTTATTACAGGTTTCGGTCTCTATGTAGTATCCAAATATCCTTTATCGATAGGATTAGAGCTCGTTTTCATTGAGGATGTTACGGCGTCATCTTTTATCCTGAATGTTCTTAGAGGTATAACACTAGGGTATTCCTCTTTTATTTTTTGCAGTGTTTATTGCAAGTATCTATTCATAAGTAAATCTGTTGCTCTCATGATGCATTCATTATTTGTTATAAGGAATCTTTTTGATACAAACGTGTATTGGTTAATTACATCCTATGACTTGCATGTTGGCGCACCTTTATTAGATGTTTTATCGCCTGTTATTATTATTTATTCACAGCGTTGTCCGGTTAAGGAATTGCGTCTGAAT
>JABWAQ010000034.1 GCA_013360945.1 Candidatus Brocadia sp. | reverse complement strand
TCATGAAACTATTATACAAGAACCATTTTGAAAAAGCCAGTTTATTCCTTTTCTTTTTTACGTGTCAGTACTTGCGCTTATACTTGACGTAGCCCTGGGATGGGTCCTACGGCAAATGACATAACCTCTGAAGCCGTGTCAGATTTTTTTGGTGTTCCCTTAGTACCAGACGAAGAAGCATGCAATCGTATTCAGCAATATCTGTGGGAACAACGTGGAAACCTGCCGGGTGGACATAAGAAACAGACCCTTATTCCTGAAGGTGCGCGGGTGATTTACCATGATAATGGAACTGCAACTGGATTTGCCCTCTGGTATCATAACAAAGAAATCGTCTGTTTGCCCGGAGTTCCCGGAGAAATGCAGCCCATGTTGGATAAATATTTAGAGATTTCTGCCGTACAACACAAATCAATTGAAGGATGTACATTGACCAGGAACTTACACACCTTTGGTATTTCCGAATGTGCTGTGGAAGAAGCATTGAAGGTCTATCAGGGAAAAGAAGGACATGTGAAGGTGCTGACGTTAGCAGACGCCGGCATAGTATCAATAAGTATCCTTGCAACTGCTGCAGAGAGAGAAAATGCCTTAAAGATTTTGGACAGCGTGGAACTGGATATTCGAAATGAGTTGGGTCATACCGTCTTTGGAGCAGGTGATGAGACTCTTGAATATGCAGTTTCCGTACTCCTGAAAAAATGTAATAAGACAATAGCTCTTGCCGAATCCTGTACGGGGGGATTGGTTTCTGACAAACTCACAAACATTCCAGGAATTTCCGATTTTTTTTTAGAAGGGGTTGTTGCTTACAGTAATAAGGCAAAGATCGATGCGCTGGGTGTGCCGGAGGACCTTGTTCTGAGGTATGGTGCTGTAAGTTCAGAGGTGGCCAGGGTCATGGCGGAAGGTATAAAAAAAAGGGCTTCGGCACATATTGGAGTCGGTATTACAGGAATTGCAGGTCCTGCGGGCGCAACAAAGGAAAAACCTGTGGGTTTGGTCTACATAGCCGTTGCGATAGGCGATCTTACCGACGTAAAAGAATACCGGTTTCGGGGTTCCCGGAGAGATATTAAAAAAATTTCAGCAAATACCGCATTAAACATGGTACGTCTCAAATTAGTGGACGTTAGTTAGCTAACAAGCTGTAAATCAGTAATTGAAATTTATAGCCAGCCGTATTACGGTAACCCCCAATATTTAAACGCTCGGGAAATGAGTGGCACAAAAGATATCAAGAATCTTCTTCCTGCTCATCTTTCATACAAGTTTCGCGGTATTTGTCAATGATGGAAAGGACCTTTTCTGTCAGGGAAGGCACAAATTGTGTACTTATTCCCTGTTGTATGATCCTATATGCCTCCTGATGGGAGTATTTTTTGTGATAATGTCTGTCAGTGGTCAGGGCATCATAAGCATCTACTATAGAGAGGATACTGGCCTCAAAAGGAATTTTAGTCCCCTGCAGGCAATCCGGATAGCCTCTGCCATTGTACCATTCATGATGGTGGCGCACCATTGGCAAGCATTCTTTTAAGAAGTTGATAGGCTCAATAATTTTGTAACCTATCTCAGAATGGCGCTTCATTAAAGAAAATTCTGCCTCGGTAAGATTGCCGGGCTTTGCCAGTACAATATCACCCACCCCAATCTTTCCTATATCGTGAAGGAATGCACCGTATTGCAAGACTTCAATTTGTGATTTGCTCATGCCAAGATCCCCGGCTACGAAAGCGAACAGTAGTGACACCCTTTTCGAGTGCCCTGCCGTGTAAGAGTCTTTCGCGTCGATAGCATGCAAAAGGGCTTCTGTAGTTGAAAAGAAATTCTCTTGAACAGCCATCCGCAGGTTATACACAAGTCTGTCTTTTTTCGATAATTCGATGTTATGGTGTAGGGCCTTTTCTGCTACAGCAAGTATTTCTGAGGGTTGAAAGGGTTTGATTATATAATCAAACGCCCCGTTTCGTAAGGCGGTAATTGTGGTTTGTGTGGAGGGAAAGGCCGTGATCATGATTATGGGGATATTCGAATTCGTGGAACGCATCACTTTAAGGAAATCCAGACCGTTTGCCCTGGGCATTTTTATGTCGAGAAAGATCACCTCTGGTAGTATGTTTTTCAAGCAATCAAAGGCTTCATCAATGTTTGATGCAACAGAAACACAATACTTGTCCTTCAAGATTATTTTTAATGATTCCCTTACGCCCAGGTCATCATCGATCACAAGTATGTTTGATGTTTTAATTTTCTGTTCCATACCTTAAGTCCTTTAAACAACAACTTTTTACAATTAGGAAATTTTAGAGTTAACATTTTTGTACCAAATCCGTGAAAAAAATTCAACGATAAATCACAACTCATGTATTTTTGTAGCAAAGGCTATTTTATTTAATCGACAAATAACTTTCAGTTAGAACATTTGTTTGCATTAGTATAACAATTTCGTTTCTTGAAAGACTTCACACAATCCAGATGCTTGGCATTTTCGAAAAAACTGAAACCATTTATGGGAAAAACCCTCTGGAGGGATGATGGCAAATGTTATTCCAAAGAAGTATTTATTGTATAGCATTCTATTCTTCGCTCATAGCATCTTCAAGCATCTAAAATATAATTATCGAGAAAATTCATTTAAAGATAATAGTATAAAAAAATTTTGAAGAGATACACTTTGAATTGTAATGATTCCTTTTTTCTACAGGTGTACAAAAAAGGAATAATATTTCGGCAGACTATGTCTAAAAAATGTACAACCACATGATGTCTTCATCTTCCTCCCGCTGATTCATACAATAGTCATAAGTATTCAAAAAAACAATACTTCCTATTATCAAATAATTCTCTTAATGTTTGGTATTAAAGTTGCAACCTGCTCATAATTGTTCAGAAGAAATAAACTTGCTTCAAGGCTTTTTCTAAGGGGATTTTTTGGTGTACTTGTAAATGCTCATTTATGGTGTTCTGTAATTTTCCATAATAACCACACAACATTTTTGTTGGTATTTTTTATAAAGGAGTTGCTTATGTACTCTTTCTTGGTAGTTACAAACGATAATTCGGTTTGTGGCTTGTTTAAAAAGTCTTTAAACGGAATTAATATAGTTTATACTGCCAAGACACCTGACGAAGCATTACAAATATGCCTTAGAAGAGATATTGATGTAATTTTTTTAGATATTCTATTAAGTAACGATGAGACAAATAAACTCCTGGAAAAACTGAGACAATCAAATATAGACCCGCCAATTGTCGCCTTGGTTCCTGAATCTCAGCCAACGCTATCCGAAGAAGCCCTGAGAATAGGTGCATATGAACTTCTGGAAAAACCCCTTAGTAAGGATGCAATACAGCACGTCTTACAGAGGGCTCTGGAAAAGCACGAAATAAGAAAGGAATTGGGCTTTCTTCAGTCACAAATAAAAAATTTAAAACCCGTTAAGAAGGATAGTGGGTTCTCCGAATCAGCTTTCAATAAGCAAGCGGATGCCGGTGATTCGCGCCTTGTATACAAGGAAGTATTCCAGAAGTTCTCGAAGGTATTAACGCGTGTTTACGATCTTGAAAAACTTGCTGATATGATGGTTGAGGCAATGGCTGAAATATTTGGGGTAGGAAGGGTGGTATTTATGCTGATATACAAAAAGGAGGGCAAAAGCCGCCCCTATCGTTGCCTCGGTTTAGATGATGTAGCCGCTAAAAATATTTGCTTTACTACCAATCACGGAACCATGCTATGGTTGGCCAGGAATCATCAGATATTAAATAAAGATGTTATAGACGGAGAAGTTGCAACCAACAAATTAACAACGCGTGAAGCAATAAGCATACAGAAGGAAATGAACCTTTTACAAGCGCAGCTGTGCGTACCTATTTTTGCTCATGGGAATCTCAGTTGTGTGATTGCTTTGGGGAACAAAATTACGGGCAAAGCGTTCTTTGATGAGGATATCGAATTGCTCTCCATGCTGGCAGGATATGCAGGCATGGCAGTGGAGAATGCATTCCTATACCGGGAGGCAAATCTGAGAAAGATTCGTAATGAGAATATTTTAGAGAATATTCCTTGCGGGGTAATCGCCATAAATAATAACTGCAAGATTAATACTTTTAATAAAAGCGCTGCAAAGATGCTCAATATTTCCCCGGATGATGTAATAGGAAAAGATGTCAAGCATATAGGCTCTATATTTGCCGATATTATTCTGCGAACTTTAAAAGAAAAAAAAATTTATGAGATGATTGAGATTGTTCATCCGATTACCCATTTTGTATACACAGTAAGTACTTCTTTATTGGACAGTGAGGGTGAGTTGGGTGCAATTATAATATTATCCGATGTGAGTGAGATCAAGAAATTACAATCGAGTTTAAGTCAGGTCGAGAAATTAGAAGCAAAAATAAAGAATTTGGAAACCCTGACATTCTCATCTGGTATTTCAGACAGATTAACTGATACGCTTGTTACACAACCGGCATGATTACTGAGAAAAAGTTTTGACATTGATTTTTAAGAGTTTGAGAAATAATCGGGAATGCACCCGTTAAAAAGATAGGAAGGGCTGTATTCTTCATATTTCATTGCTTAGTTTAAATTCATTATGAAAACCATATTATTAGTAGATGATGAGTCAAGTGCTGTAGAGTCACTTCGATATATTTTAAAGGATAGTTATAAGGTTATAGGCACTCATAGCGGTAAAGAAGCCTTAAAGATACTGGATAAAGAGCGTATAGATCTCATGTTGCTAGACTTAAGGATGCATGAAATGAATGGGATGGAACTGCTGCGGAGGTTGCAACCCTCTTTTCAGGAAACCGGTGTAGTGGTATTGACAGCGGTAAATGATGTTAAATCAATCGTAGAGGCTGTTAGATTGGGCGCCCTGGACTATATTGTAAAGCCATTCGAAATTGAGGAGATTAAGATAACTATTGAAAAGGCACTGCAGTTTAAAAGTTTAACCAAGGAGGTTCGTTATCTTCGCTCTGAATATAAGTATCATTCAATAGATAGGCTGATACATGGACATAGTCGAATGATGGAGGAAATAATTGCTGTTATTTCCAGGGTATCGAGAGTAGATTCAACGGTTCTTCTGCGGGGAGAAAGTGGAACTGGCAAGGAATTGGTAGCGCGTGCAATTCACTTTGACAGTGGCAGACGGGAAAGTCCGTTTATTGTTGTAAGTTGTCCAAACCTGGCAGGAGACCTGTTGGAAGCCGAACTCTTTGGTCACGAAAAGGGGGCGTTTACTGGTGCATACGAAAGAAGGTTGGGGAAGTTTGAGCTAGCCGAAGGCGGCACCATATTTTTGGATGAAATTAGCGAGATAAACCTTCCTTTGCAGGCAAAATTATTGCGTGTTTTGCAAGAGAGGGAGTTCTCTCGTTTGGGTAGCCACTCTGTTATAAAGACAGATGTGCGTATAATTGCCGCAACCAATAGAAATCTGGAAGCAATGATCAAGGATGGCCGATTCCGTGAAGATTTGTATTATCGTATCAACGTCGTCCCCGTTTATTTACCGCCCCTTCGTGACAGGCCGGAGGATATTCCCCTATTAGTGGAGCATTTCTACAATATCTTTCGAAAAGAGTGTCACGCAAAAACAGAATCTGTATCAAAAGAGGCTATGGAGGCATTAATGGGGTATCAATGGCCGGGAAACATACGGGAGTTGAAAAACATCATGGAAAGAACTATTGCGCTCTACGGCAATGAACCAACCATTCTCCCGGAACACTTGCCGGTTGAGATCACGGGTATTTCTGATAATCTTCAAAGAGTGAAACCAAATATACCGTGCGAAATTTCCCTGGAAAGGGAAGTGTCACGGGTTGAAAAGCAACTTATAGAACAAGCGCTCCAGGAGTCTGGCGGTGTGAAATCAAAGGCAGCAAAGATCCTTGGGACTACCCGGCGCATCATTAATTACAAGATGCGAAAATATGGAATTCCAGACTCTGGCAATGAGATTATGTAAAATATTTTATACGCATTAAAGAAAGATTAATAAGGTTACAACTGATTTTTAAAGAACGCAATCTACCAATTACTATTTCAACCTCTTCCTATATGATAAAAAGCATAGGTGCTAATTTATGAAAAAGCGAGTAGTTGTGACTGGTATAGGTGTCGTTAGTCCGATTGGCGTTGGCATAAATGAAAACTGGGAAAGGTATCTATCCGGTAAATCAGGAATTACAGAATTTGAAACAGAAGACGTCAACACAAAAACATATGCCGGCAAAGTACCTGATGGTGAACTCGAAACTTTTATTCCCGAAGGGAAAAAAGATAAGATAGACAAGTTTACGAGTTTTGCTTTAGTGGCTGCAAAGATTGCATTACATGATGCAAAAATTGGTGAAGGATTTGATAAGGAAAAGATAGGGGTCTTTCTCGGTAGCGCGTTTAGTGGATTCAACATCATCGAAAAGCAAATCAAAATTCTTTATACAGAAGGTCCAAGAAGAGTTCATCCCCTCTTAATGCAAAACAATCTTACGAATGCCCCATCTGGTGAAGTTGCCATTGAATTTACCCTGAAAGGACCTAATATAGGGTTTTCATGTGGTGCATGCTCCGGAAACTACAGCATAATTCATGCATTTAATACCATACAACGGCATGATGTAGACGCAATGGTTGCAGGTGGAACCGAAGCGCCACTGAGTTCAATGATTCTTGAAGGATTAAGACAGAAAGGTTTGTTCAAATCAAATAACCATGGCTTAACCAGAGCGAGTTGCCCATTTGACATTGACAGAAAAGGCTTTGTTTTGAGTGAGGGTGCTGGTGTTATCGTTTTAGAGTCGCTGAGCAGCGCAGAAAAGAGGGGTGCAGAGGTTTATGGCGAACTTGTTGGGTTTGGGGCTTCTTATGCTAACAATGATGCTGAAAACAAACATAAACAGGGTTTTCATTCTAAAATTTCCTGCATAAAACAGGCATTGGAGTCCGCATCCATTGATCCAAAAGATGTTGATTACATTAACGCAAGCGGCATCTCGGGAATGCGGGAAGACAGAGAAGAATCTGAGGTAATAAAGTCAGTCTTTGGAGAAAATATTCACAAGATTTCTGTAAGTTCAACGAAGGGGAGTATAGGATTCTCAATTGGCGCATCTGGTCCCATTGATGCAATCTTTTCATTATTGTCTCTAAAAAAGCGGGTTTTGCCACAAACAAACAACCTTGAGAATATTGATCCGGAATGTAATTCAATTCATATTCTTAAAAAACCGGAGTTCAAGTCTGTAAACACAATACTATCAAACAATTTTGACTACGCCGGTAATAATATATCGCTCCTCTTTAAGAGGGTTTGACGGTAACGGCAGGAATGGCGCAGGAGAATGCCGAAGGGATAATTGTTTTGCTTATTTTGCAGTGAAGGACGGTTATTTAATAAACTCGCAGGTGCTCATAGAAAATGAATGAACATTTTAAGAAAAATAAAGTTGTGGTAACGGGGATAGGGATCATTACGCCAATCGGAATTGGAATAGAGGAGTACTGGAAATCTGTCATGCGCGGAGAATCAGGTATCTCAACGATTTCCAGATTCAATGTAGAAAATTATCCTACAAAGATAGCCGGTGAAATAAAGAATTTTAACCCTGAAGAATACATGGCAGGGGGGTTGGCTAACAATTTGAGCAGATATTCTCAATTGGGTTTAGCAGCGGCCCAAATGGCAGTAAAGGATGCAAAGCTGGACTTTTCTCGTGCAGACAAAAGTAAAATCGGGGTATCGATTGGATTAGGCGACGAGATATTGTCATATTACGATGAAAAAACTGCTATTGAGAGCAACAACTATACCTTGCGGACTAAACCTCCTGCGGATAGCAGAAACACATCGAACATACTCTCTGATTTTTTCAGTTTTTCTGGTCAAAGCTTAATTGTAGCAACAGCTTGTTCAAGCGGAAATCAGGCTATAGGAATAGCGCGAAACATGATCCAGTCAGGTCAAGCCAACCTCGTTCTGACAGGGGGGGTTGAGGCGCCTATTTTCCCACTTATTCTGGCGGCTTTTTGTTCCTTGAGAATAATGTCAAAAAGGAATAACCAGCCTGCAAAAGCCATCAGACCTTTTGACAAGGACAGGGATGGGTTTGTCATGGGTGAGGGCGCCGGCATGTTGATACTCGAAAGTGAAGAAAACGCTTGCGAAAGAGGGGCGCATATTTATGGTGAATTAGCCGGTTATGGAGCGACAAGTGATGCCTTTCATATGACCATGCCATCCCAGGACAGGATGCAAATATGCAAGGCAATGAGTTTGGCCATAGAAGATGCTGACCTGAAAATTAACGATATTGATTATATTAATGCACATGGAACATCAACCATAGCAAATGACAGGGGAGAAACGAAAGCGATAAAAACGGTTTTTGGAGACCGCGCTTACCGCATACCGATCAGTTCAACGAAGTCAATGACGGGACATTTAATGGGGGCTGCCAGTGCAGTTGAACTCATCACCTGCATTTTAGCGATAAAAAACAGTGTGCTCCCGCCTACTGTTAATTTAGATAATGTTGACCCTGAATGCGATCTGGATTATGTTGCAAATAAAGCACGAAGGAAAGAAATTACCACTGCCCTTTCAAACTCCTTTGGTTTTGGAGGTAATAACTCAACCATGGTAATAAAAAGGTTTAATAAATCCATTTAACATTAACCACGTATATCTCAAACTCGTAATTCAGGAAGGAGGGAATTTACAATATTTCAAAGCGCTATCAGGGCAACCAACGACAAATTGCAGAGTATGTCAAAAGGGAAATGTGTTTGTTCTATAATGTGATTCTATACGTGAAAAAATCTTGGAGGTAGAGAGCAATGGAAAATATAACAGATGATATGATTAAAGAAGGGCTTAAAAAAATATTGGCAAAGGAACTCAAGGTAGAACCAGAAGATATTCATGATAATTCACATATTGTCAATGATATTGGTGCAGAATCTGCAGACATGATTAATCTTTTGTATAGTATTGAAACCGAATTTGACGTAGAAATTTCCAATGAAGAGGCGGATAGAAATTTAACCGTGCAAAAGATGGTCAATCTGGTAAAAGAAAAAATGAGCTTAAGAACTGCAAGATAAATTTACGTATAGGAATTTTAAACACCCCCCATAATCCCTCCGTTTACAGGGGGAAACAGGGGGGTAGGTCGCCGAAGGCCTAATTTAACGGAAAATTCAAATCTGCTCCATCAAACAAACTCTTTGTTTTAAGGAGGTTTATAATGAGTGTCTCCCGCAGTACAGACCTTCTCTTGTGGAATTCATTCATGGGAAAGGCCTATTCCGTGAGTGATTGCTTTAAAGAAAACGGCATTGGAATACTGGCCAGGGCATGTAAAGAAGCTGGATTTAATATTGACATTGAAGACCCGGCAAGAATCGAATTTTACACGGCATTCACAAAAAACGATCTTATGTCACGGCTGTCAGAGCTCTCCGTGCGGATCTTCGACAGCCGAAATAGGGAAGATACTGTATCCTTAAGAAAAGAATGGAACCTCCTTCAGGACAATCTTGAACATGTTATCAAAGAAAAGATGGAGAAGTACCTTGACGGTCTGGCCCGCAAGGTACGTGAGAACCAGGTAAAAGTACTTGGGATCAAGACATGGCTGGGGGATAGATTCACGTACTCCGAAAAGCTTGCACAAAGGGTTAATGAATTGAGTCCAAACACCTTGATAGTTGCGGGTGGACCACAGGTAAATCAATTTAAGATACATGCATTGGAAAAAAGTCCATTTGACCTCTGTATCGACGTTGAGGGTGAAGTAACCCTTATACAGATTATGAATATTGTAAAAGAAATCTATTCCAGGGGGGGAACAAAATCCGATGCGATAAAAAGAATCACCGACCTTGCAGAAGCAGGGAAAATCTTTAACATAATATACAAGGGAAATAATGGTGAAGTAAAAGAAACTTCCATTAAAAGGCTTTCTTTGAACGCAAAACCTTTCCCCCTTTATGAAAAGGACGATGGAAAGGTAAATATAGCGGTAATAAACGAATCTTCCGGATGTTATTATGGAAAGTGCAATTTCTGTACGCATCCAAAGATTACCGGCAAATACCAGACACGCGATATTAACATTACCATTCGTGAAATCAAGGAAACAATACAAGAAACGGAAATTGGACTTTTCAGGTTTGCCGGTTCCACAACGCCTGTTTCACTGGGCAACCGGATCGCTGACGCATTGTTGACAGAGGGAATACATATTGAATATTCAATGTTTGTCCGGGCTGAAACGAAGGCGAAAGAGCGGTTGACGGAACTTGTAGAAGCCTATGAAAAAATAATACGTTCAGGGCTAAAAGCCGTTTTTCTTGGGGCTGAAGTAGCGAACAACGATATCCTTTCAAAGGTTATGGACAAAGGGAATACGGTGGAGGACGTCTATTTTACCGTTAAGGCCCTAAAGCAGGCATCCTATAACCAAAGAAAACATCTTGACGTTGGTATAAGTTTTATTTATCCTTGCCCATTACCTCCTGGCAGTAATATAACCCAGGAACAAATTTTAGAAGATAATCTGTATTTCCTTCAGAAATTAAAAAATGAGGGTTATAAACCTGATTCAGTCCTTGTAACCCCGTCTGCACCTCTGCCTGGCACAGCATGGCAAATGGAATCAAAAAGATTCGGGTTCGAACTGCCTGAAGATTATTTCCAGACAGTCTTACGGTATGAGTATGAACTGACAAAGGATCCAAGCACCTGGCCTGAACTGGATATCTCCTTACACGGAATGAAGTTCATGAATATGTTAAGAATGTCCGGACTCATGGAAAAAAAGATCAGAGAAATGGGTTACGTAGTAAACGTCTCAGATGAACATTGCCTTGCGGCAAGGAGCGCAGGGTTCGAAGGGCAAAAGGGCTTAGAGGAATTCAAGATGAGAAGTGATTTGGCTTTATTGACGACAGACTATAGCTTCCTGAGAGATGTTTACCAAAGAATAAACACACATAGCCGTGAACTGGCGGAAAAAAACTCTTCTTCGGCACAGACGGTTGTGTTTTGTGGAGAAAAAGTATTATGTTGACAAGGCGCGCCGTTATCACCGGACTGGGAATATTGGCTCCTAACGGTAATGGTAAAGATGCATATTGGGATGCGCTGATCAACGGACGATCAGGGATAAAAAGGATTACCTCCTTCGACCCTTCTCCCTTTAGCACTCAGATTGCGGGTGAGGTGAAAAACTTTAACCCTTGCGATTACTTTGATCCAAAATTGGTCAAAAAAAGTGCACGGTGCTGCCACTACGGTGTTGCTACGGCAAAGATGGCGGTGGCAGACTCTGGCATTGATTCGGGTAAGGAGAATAGTGACAGATGTGGCGTGTGTTTTGGTACCACGATAGGCGCTGAAAACGACATTTATGAACATCAGTATCAGAGATTCCTGGAGTTTGGCCCGAAGGCAGTGGGACGTTATACAGCCCCTGAGGTTACTCCACACGTGGTAACAGGTTACATATGTGCAGAATTAAATATCAGCGGTCCTAATTCAACCCTGTCATCCGGATGCTCAACCGGGCTTGACGTTGTAAATTGGGGATATAGTATGGTAAAGAAGGGAGAGGTAGATGTCGCAGTTGTGGCGTGTGCAGATTCTATGATATTTCCCTTTGCAATCTCTGGTTTTTCTTCTTTAGGAATACTCTCAAAAAGGAACGAAAATCCAGAGAAGGCATCAAGACCGTATGATAAGAATCGTGATGGTTTAGTGCCCAGCGAAGGCGGAGTGTCAATAGTGATTGAGGAACTGAGCCATGCCTTAAACAGAGATGCGAATATCTATGCTGAGATCGCATCCTATGCCACTGCATGCGAGGCGCAAGACGTTTTTCATGTTGAAATGAGCGGAAAGACGTTGTTCTCTGCGTTGAAACAGGCATTAATTACCGGTAAAGTCAGGGAAGATGAAATTGATTATATCTGCGCCCACGGGAACGCCATTCCTAGTTACGATCTGGCAGAAACAAATGCCTTTAAGGCATTCTTTAAAGAGCATGCTTATAACATTCCAATAAGTTCAATCAAGTCCATGACAGGCCATGCCTTTGCTGCAGCAGGTGGTTTCCAGGTGGTGGCAACGAGCCTTGGTCTGAAGAATGGGATTATTCCTCCCACAATTAATCTTGATGCGCCTGATCCTCTCTGTGATCTTGACTATGTTCCGCACAATGCCAGGTATTTTAGTATAGACAAAGCGCTGATAAATACCCATAGTGTAGGTGGAACACATGCAGTCCTTGTGTTAAAAAAATTCTTTTAGACAAAGTAGATAATGATTGCAATCAATGTAGTAATTCTCTTAATATCCTTGCTATATACCGGGCTCGGTTTTTTTGTACTCTTTAGAAATCCGTCTGATGTCATTAACAAGAGATTTTGTATCGTTGCAAATACTTTTTGTGCGTGGACCGCCTTAATTTTATATATGCTTCAGACCACAGACCCTGTGTCGGCTGCCTTCAGGCTGAGGCTGGTTTTTTGCGCAGCGACTTTTATTCCTTCCACCCTTTTCTTTTTTACTTCAGTCTTTCCAGATAAAAAAGAAAGTTTTACCAATCGATATTTTGGCATAGCATTTTTTGTCATTAGCATAATTCTGACGGTTTTTTCCTCCTCTATTGTTGAGTCCGTATCATTTGAAAAATATCTGCCCCGTGCCAGATACGGCCCACTCTTCACCGTATTTTGTTTTTACTTTGTAGCTTGTGCAGCATATTCCATTTATATCCTTTATAAAAAAAGTATACGCTACTATGGAATAAAGAAATTACAGATTCAATACTTTTATTTTGGAGTCGCCTTATCCTTATTTCTGGGAACCATTACGAACTTTATCTTACCGGCGATACATGTGTGGCACGTTGAGAGTTTTGTCCCCATAGCTACCGCACCAATTCTGATAACAGTCGCTTATGCTATTGTAAAATATCACCTCATGGACATCAGCGTAGTAATTAAGCGGAGTACTGTTTATGCTTCACTGTCCATTATCCTCAGCGCCATTTATTTTGCAACCGGAATCGTTATAAGCTGCATAATGCCGGTGTCCGAATACAAAGAGACCGTCACGAATGTAGTTGCTGTTGTCGTGATGGTCTTAATTTTTGTGCCTGCCCGGGAATCAATTCAACACTTTATTGAAAACCGTCTATTCCACACCAAGTACAGCCATCCGAAGATACTCAGCAACTCTACGGTGATGTTTTCGTCTATCCATAATTTGAACAGACTTCTTCGTTTTGCAATTCAGTATTTATATGATTCTATAGGTATTGAGAAGATAGCCATCCTGATTAAAGACAAAAAAACCCAACATTATACCATGGAGGCAGCTATAAATTTCCCATCCGGGAATACCATATGCCTGCTAAGCCAGAATGCTATTGTTGCCTGGCTTTGTCAAAATAAAACATTTCTTTCTAAAGAACAGGTGAACCGTTTTGCGCATAATAAGTTTGATCATTTACTGGAAGAAACACTGGCATCCCTGGATGTCGACAGTTGTATCCCGGTTCTTCAGGAAAAAAACCTCTTTGGCATAATCCTTTTAGGAAAGAAGGCTGACAAAAAGATCTTTACCCAGGAAGATATTCAAATGTTTCTCGCATTTTCCGGTCAATTAGCTATGTCAGCTCACAATGCCAGCCTCTATTCAGGGTTGGAAGAGGCCAAGACGTATCGGGACAACATCCTCCAGAGTCTCAAATGCGGGGTTATTGCAGTGGATATTCATGAAGAGGTTACCCTTATAAATAATGAGGCAAGGAACATCCTGGGATTAGTAAGTACAAGTTCAAGCGAAACGATACTGAATACCCTTGACAAAGACACTCAAAAACTCCTGAGACATACGTTAAAGAATAATAGAGATCGCAGTGACATTGAAACTATCATTGAAAAAGATAACAAAAAAATTCCCTGTGGTGTAACCATAACTCAGCTCAAAACTGAAGCAGGGGAGAAACTCGGGGCATTACTGATTCTGACAGATCTGACAGAAATAAAGGTACTCCAGGCAGAAAAGCAACACGCCGATCGGCTTGCCAATCTTGGTGTTCTTGCTTCTAACGTCGCCCACGAAATAAAAAATCCCCTTGTGGCCATAAACACCTATTTTCAGCTCCTTCCTTACAAGAAGGATGATGAAGAATTTCAGAATGATTTCAGGGAGATTGCCTTAAAGGAGATCGGGAGGATTAATAGAATTATTGAAGATATGCTAAATCTGGCTAAACCTTCCAAGCCTGTTGTACAGTACTTGGATCCCCATGGTGCGATAACGGACACCATTAATTTTTTAAAGAATACTGCTCTGGAGAAAGGAGTTGAAATAAGCACCATGTTGGTGGAGGAAGGATGCCAGCTCATTGCAGATGAAGACAAGATAAAACAAGTACTGATAAATATCCTGCAAAACAGCCTTGATGCGCTATCAATGAATGGGCATATTCATGTAAACACATACACGACGAATAGCCTCACCGAATTCAGGATAATGGCAAAAGATCGTCCCGGCAGTGTATTCTTTTCGTTTGCCTCATCAGTCTCGGGCGATTTAAATAAACAGTATTTCGTTATAAAGATCTCCGATAACGGGACAGGAATTCCTGCGGAAAAGATCCCACACGTCTTTGAACCGTTTTTCACTGATAAAGATAAAGGTACCGGGCTTGGTCTGGCTATCGTGTACAGAATTGTAAAGGACCATGAGGGAGGTATCTACATAGAAAGCAAAGAAGGCGTTGGAACAGAATTTTATATTAGTCTGCCATTTCAAAATAGAGATGCTCAGGCAAGGGTTATAGAAACACCTTCAACCGGGTGCATTCCCGATTTTTTGTAAATCTGGTTAACCTGGCAGGGTGGGCATCGCCCACCAATTATTGTCTTTTATATTTCCCCATCAATTGCCCTTCACCCAGAATATGTCCTTTCATAGCTTCCAGCAATTGTTTTTTCGTAATTCCGGCATCGAGGTTAATTTCCGTATTCAGGGCGTAGAGTTTGAAATAGTATCTATGCGTGCCACCCGGCGGACATGGCCCGCCATAGCCAATTTTACGAAAATCAGTTATGCCTCCTTCCCCGAAGGCGGTGCTTTTCATTTTGATCTCCATATTTGTTCCTCCTGCCGATCTTTCTCAAGAAATAAATCTTTCATCATTGCATTTAGTTCGGGTTTGTTCGTTAAATACTTACATACTGCTTCAATTTTGACAGCGAATTTTCCTTAGTGTTTTTTTAAGGCTGCGATATCACTCAGGAACCGCTCATTGGAATACATCCCCTTTTTTACCACCAATGAAACACAATGGTTTAACTTATCCTTATCCGCCTGTGTCAAATCCTTTGAAGTAATCACGATAATGGGAATGGTGTTAGTCTCCGGCGAAGTTTTTAATGTATCCACGACATCAAATCCGCTTACCTCCGGCATCATCAGGTCTAAAAGGATTAAATCCGGTTTATAAAGAAAAGTCTTATCGATCCCTTCTTTTCCTCCTGAAGCCTTTAAAACATCATATCCTTCAGAGCTTAAGAGGGTGTTGAGCAGTTCGATCGATTTAGGATCGTCGTCAATAATCAATACCCTGGTAGGCGAGTTATTGACAACGGGTAGAAGTCCATATGAGGTTAGTTTTGATAATAGATCACTTCTGCTTACCGGTTTACTGAGATAATCGGTTGCACCCAACCCAAAGCCAATGTCCTTATTATCTATAATGGAAATCACCAGTACGGGAATATCTTTAACGTCTTTGTCCTCTTTAAGCTCTTTCAACACCTCCCAACCGTCTTTTTTGGGAAGCATTATGTCCAGGGTAATGGCGAATGGCTTGAATTTCTTCGCCTTTAGCAATGCATCTTCACCATCGAATGCAGTAATTGTCTGATACCCTGATTTGTTTAAAAAGACGCACAGCAATTCGCTGGTTTTCGGGTCGTCTTCCACCACCAGTACCGTTCCGTGACTTACCGGTTTTTCTGGTAAAGGGACAACCTCTCTTCTCTTATTCAATGGTGCAGTTGAATACATCGGCAAGGTAAACCGGAAGGTACTTCCGGCTCCCACCTTACTCTCAAACCCTATCTTACCGCCATGCATCTCAACTAATTTTTTGGTAAGCGCTAATCCCAGCCCGGTCCCTTCAAATTTACGGGAATAAGAACTGTCAACCTGTGAGAACTCCACAAATATCTTTGGATAATCTTCGGGGGCTATCCCAATGCCCGTATCGGTTACAGCAACCTCAATGAAATCCTTTTTATCTCGGTTCAATTTTGTCTGGATGGAAATTTTCCCGTTTTCTGGAGTAAATTTAATGGCGTTGGAAAGCAGGTTATACATAATCTGCTTGAACTTGACAGGATCGGCAGAGAGACGATCAGAGGAATGGCGGAGAATCGTTTTAATTGTCAGCGATTTTTTAAGGGCAAGGCCTTTTAGTGTTATTAAGACGGCCTCGATAGCCTTACCAATCTCAAACTCTTCATATTTTAATTCCAACTTACCTGATTCTACTTTCGAAAGATCCAGGATGTCGTTGATCATCTGCAGGAGATGGTTGCCGCTACTATGGATGTCCATAACAAAATCCATCTGCTCCTCATTCAAATCACCGCACAACTTATCACGAAGCACTTCAGAAAATCCGATAATTGCATTTAATGGGGTGCGCAGTTCATGGGACATATTGGCAAGAAACTCACTCTTTGCCTTGTTGGCTGCCTCGAGCTTCCTGGTTTGTATTTCGGCAAGCCGCACCTTTTCCTCCAGCACAGCATGATAGCTGTGGATATAGGTATCCATGGCCAGTTGCATATCGAGGTTCATGATCTTGTCCAGTACCAGGATATAGTCCGTCATCTTGTCGGGGCGGTCTTTGTATGTTTCAATAATAAGCGGGTAAAGAAGCCGATGATACAGGCAATATGCCCCAATATACCATTTGGGGAACAGATTTATCCGGTCGTGGGTCTTCCCGACTTTTAAACGATGCCTGAAATATTTCTCATCGTAATCACCCCCGGTTAGCATGAGAAGGTATTCCTTTTGTGTGTACTTGAGATTTTTGATCGTTTCTTCATCCGGGAAGAAAGCCTGCGTTTCCTTAAACCGGAGGAGATGGTTGTAAAATTCATTTATGATGCTGTCGGCATGTTGATGAATAAGTCCGTTTAATTCCTTCAACAAGGCCGCGTCCCGCTCAGTAAAATCCAAATAGTCCTTACGGGTCCGAAGCTCCTGCTCGCTAAGGCTTAACTCGCCAGGAGGCATGATGTGTTCTTCCTTCATTATAACAACCTTGTTCAATCATTAATGCAACGGTTTGGTGGGAAAAATGCGCCAATTCTTAGAAGGATGTTTGTAAAACTCACTCTTGATCCAGCCAAAAGGCTCTGTCCGGGCGGGCAGTCGGGATTGATCCTTTTCCGGAAGATTCTGAAACTGTTGGTAATTATGTCTTTTGGAAATGTCATTTATGGTAATTCTCATTAATCTTTATCAAAATTTTGGAATATAATTTTTTTTGATTGTAGGGAGATCAGTAGAAATTTATAAAAATAGATGGCCTTGATATATTACGTCCTTAACTGTCCATCCCCAAAAACTATGAATTTGTACGAGGTGAGTTCCTCAATGCCCATGGGTCCGCGGGCGTGAAGTTTGTCCGTGCTAATGCCAATCTCTGCGCCCATACCAAATTCATAGCCGTCAGTGAATCGGGTAGAGGCATTGACGTACACCGCCGCTGAGTCCACTTCTTTGGTAAATTTCATGGCATTATTAACGTTATCGGTAATAATCGCATCAGAATGATTTGATCCATACTTGGTAATATGATTAATTGCTTCGTCCAGGTTTTTTACCACCCTTATGTTTAAAATCAAATCAAGATATTCATGATAAAAATCGTCTTCGGTAGCATGTTTTATATGGTCTAAAATTTTACATGTCATGTCACAACCCCGGATTTCTACTCCTGCACCCTGTAATTTTTCCGCTACGTTTGGCAAAAAAATTGGCGCAATCTTTTCATGCACCAGCATCGTTTCCATGGCATTACACGTGGCCGGACGTTGTACCTTGGCATTACAACAAATCTCCCCGGCCATCCTGAGATTGGCAAACTCATCCACGTAGGTGTGGCATACACCTTTGTAATGCTTGATGACAGGAATCGTTGATTTCTCTACTACCGTACGGATCAATGCCTCACCACCCCGGGGAATAACGACGTCCACATACTGATCCGACTTGAGCAAATAGTCAACGGCCTCGCGTTCGATAACCTCTATGAGCTGGATGCACCGGGTATCCAACCCTGCCTTTTCCAGGGCAGCGGTGAGAATCCTGTAAATAGCAATATTGGAGTGGATCGATTCCTTGCCTCCGCGCAGGATAACCGCATTACCGGCCTTCAGACACAATGCCGCCGCATCGGCCGTTACGTTGGGCCGGGATTCATAAATAATGACGATGACACCGATGGGTACCCGTACTTTCTGAATTTGCAGGCCGTTGGGCCGCGTATGCCCCCAGAGGAATGCACCGACCGGGTCGGCAAGGTTGACAATCTGCCTTACACCCTCCGCCATACCCCTGATACGGCTGTCGGTGAGACGAAGGCGGTCAATAATGGCTCCGGAAAGTCCCGCCTTCTGTGCTGCGGCAATATCCTTTTCATTTTCTGTCTTAAGTACGGTAGCGGAGGAGATGATACCGTCGGCAATATAATTCAGGGCGTCATTTTTTATGGTAGTGTTGGCAGAAGCAATGATGCGTGATGCCGATTTTGCATTTTTAACAAGTTGATTTATGTAGCTTTCTATATTCATAATGATACGAAATCAGATAATAGGCCGTTGCAAAAAGGAGAATCAAGGTGGGAAACTGCCATGGAAACGGGCCGTCAAAGAGAAATGCCTTCCATCGATTCCGCAATTCGATTTTTGCGGGTACTTCCTTTGCGACGCTTTTAATGCGGAAATTATATCTTTCATAAAAAACCTCGTCAGCCCCCGTATATCCTAAAAGTTCCCTGGCTTCTCTCTCGATATGGACGGGGTCGTTTTTTAAGGCGAAACATTCACTTTCGAGCCTGAGATTTTCAGCCTCCAGCCGTGATGCTTGTTTATCCAGCATCTTTTTTACCTCCAGCATACGGATTCTCTCTTGTCGCGTTTTGCTAATCATGGAGGAAAACAATATTACCACACAGGATGTTACAAATACCAACAGAATAAATTTACCAAAATATCTGTTTTTACCTGATACAGCGCCTTTTACACCCTTCATTCCCTGAAGGACAACCAGGTAATTCCCACTACCCTTTGCATCTGCCTTTACATCTTGCATAGTTTGCCTCCATAAATTGCATTGTCAGAAAGATCTTCTTCAATACGTAAGAGTTGATTGTATTTACATATCCGGTCGGTTCTGCAAAGAGAACCTGTTTTGATCTGTCCTGCATTCGTAGCAACGGCAATGTCTGCAATCGTCGTATCCTCTGTTTCTCCTGAACGGTGTGAAATAACGGTGGTGTATCCATTCGTCCTGGCCAGTTCAATGGCATTGAGGGTTTCTGTAAGGGTACCGATCTGATTCACCTTGATCAGGATGGAATTTGCCACCCCTTGTTCAATCCCCCTTGACAGGATTTCCGTATTCGTCACGAAAATATCATCACCCACGAGTTGAATCTTGTCCCCCAAACTTTTCGTTAACCTTTTCCAGCCGTCCCAATCCTCCTCTGCAAGGCCATCTTCTATGCTGCAAATAGGATATCTGCTGGTAAATTTTGAATACAGATCAATCATTTCATCGCCGGTCTTTTTGGCGCCGCCTTCCATCCGCAACACATATCTGCCATCCTGGAAGAATTCGCTGGCAGCCACATCGAGTGCCAGATGAATATCCTTGCCCGCCGTATAACCCGCCTTTTTAATCGCCTCCAGGATCAGTTCAATGGCTTCTTCCATGGTTTTGAGATTCGGCGCAAAGCCTCCTTCATCACCCACGTTGGTATTGTATCCCCTGGATTTCAAGACAGAGTGGAGGTTATGAAAGACCTCGGCACCCATGCGTAATGCCTCTGCAAAGCTGTCTGCATGAACAGGCATGATCATAAACTCCTGGACGTCCAGGTTGTTGTCTGCATGTTTGCCGCCATTTAAGATATTCATCATGGGCACAGGCAGCACCTTGGCATTCGTCCCGCCAAGGTACCGGTAAAGGGGAAGACAGAGGGCGTTTGCTGCGGCTTTGGCGACGGCAAGAGAAACGCCCAGCAGGGCATTAGCACCCAGTTTTTCCTTGTTCTTTGTTCCATCCAAGCAGAGCATGAGATTGTCAATCTCGACCTGCCTGGTGGCATCCATCCCCTCAAGTTTGTGTGCAATAATCTCATTTACGTTTTTAACAGCCGTTTGCACACCTTTACCCACGTAACGTGACGGCTTATCGCTATCCCTGAGTTCCAGCGCCTCCCGTTTCCCCGTGGATGCGCCTGATGGCACAGCGGCGCGGCCCACCGTGCCGTTTTTTAAGATTACATCCACTTCAACCGTAGGGTTTCCCCTGGAGTCCAAAATCTCACGTGCCTTAACGCAGCTAATGGTAGTCAATAGTCCCCCCCCTGATTTAACGTTTTTCAATAGTAAAGGGTGGCATGGACAAACTTGTTTGTCCATACCGTAATTATACAAGGAATTTTAAAATTTGGTAACATTTTAGCCGTTTGAGTCATAACATATTAGACAACCCCATGAATCCCGCTTTTCGTTCGACTGAGCTCACGACGAAGTCTAATGGGAACTTGAGGAAATCCCCTCCTAATAAAATAGCAACCAATCATCCTTAGGCAGTGACAATAAATAAAGATATCCTCTCGGTTCGTGGGTTGAAGGGTAACTGCATAACAAATCCGCATAAAGTTGCCACCCTTATTTATTGACGCCTCCTTAATAAAATAGTAACCAATCCTCCTTTATAAAACCGCAACCAATCCCTCTTAATAAAATAGTATCCAAATCCCCCTTAATAAAGGGGGCAAGGGGGTTGTCTTTAACCAACATATGCCGTGTATAGAGAAAATCGCTGCCAAATGCCCAATTTATTGTGTATGCCTGTATTTTAAGGTAGGTTACAAAAAACAAAAGTAAGAGTTTTATAGTAAATTTTCCATGACTTGTCAAACAGATTCTTGGAAAAAAACGGTTGACATCGCCTGCTGATTTAGTATTGTGGCGAATAAGACATAGCGCCAGAGTCTCACACCTTCGATGAAAATCACAAAAATCCGATAAACAAGGCAAAAGCAACCTTTGGTGCCTGAATTGGCGCCATGAAACGAGATTAAGGATAATCTGCTCATACCGATAATAGTATCTGAGAAAAAATATTTTACATTTTCGGCGAAAATATTTTTATTGCAACAGTTTAGTTTTTTGAAAACAGCAATAGTAAGGAGTGTTGAACTGTGGAAAGATGGTAAAATCTAATAGTCTAATGGCATTGATAAACTTTTCCGACTCGTTCGGGTTAGTCATCTGCCTATTTCATGGACAAAGTCCCATTTTTGCCCAAAAATTAACCCTGTCAGGGTTTTAAAACCTGACAGGGTTATCTCACAATTTTCGTGCTTCGGATTAAGTCTTTTCCAACTTATTCGGCTTAGGTAGTTGAGGAGTTATTAATCGTGAAAGAATCATACGCCCATTCCGATAATGTACAAGGTTCGTAACAACGGCTTGACGACCATCTAAAAGAAGTAGCCAGGCTGACAAAAAAATGTGCCGATAAATTCGGCGCTGTGGACTTTGTTTCCCGAGTAAGCTTAGAGTATGGAGGAATATAATGTCTGAGTATTATGCGCATAGTTTTGAAGGAAAGCCGGTTGAGCAATGGCATCGTTTGGAGAAACACCTTGTCGACACTGCCAATCTTGCCAAAGAATTTGCCGATGAATTCGGTTCAGGCGACTGGGCTTATCTGGCCGGGTTGTGGCATGACCTTGGTAAGTATTCGGAAGATTTTCAAAAGATGCTCCTTGCATCTGCAGATGCATATATAGAAACAAAGCCCGGCAAAGTGGATCATTCAACAGCAGGGGCAATCCATGCAGTTGAGAGATTTAACAAGGCAGGACGAATTTTCAGCTATCTTATCGCAGGGCATCATGCTGGACTTGCCGATTGGCAAACGGATATTGCCGGAAGAAAGAGCCTTGAACAGCGGTTACAGAATGTAGAACTTTTCAAAAACCTGCCTCTTTCAAATATTCCCCACAATATTATTGTAAAAACTCTGCCAAAACAAAGGTTCATGACAAAAGAAGGACATGCCCTTTGGATACGAATGCTGTATTCTTGTCTTGTTGATGCCGATTTCCTTGACACAGAGTCATTTCTAGGGCCGGAAAAAGCAAAGACACGAAAAGGCTATCCTTCATTGAACAAACTTTTGCCGCTCTTTGAATCTTATATGGTTGATAAACAGGCAAAGGCTGATAATGCTTTTGTCAACAAGCAGAGAGCATTGATTCTCAGACAGTGTATAGAAAAGTCGTCTCATGAGTCTGCAATATTTACCTTGACAGTTCCCACAGGCGGTGGCAAGACGCTTTCGTCTATGGCATTTGCACTGAACCATGCAATGAAATTCAGCAAAAGGCGGATTATCTACGTCATACCTTACACGAGCATTATTGAGCAGACGGCAGAGCAGTTCAGAGAAATATTCAATGATGCCGTTGTTGAGCATCATTGTAATGTTGATGTTTCAGAAGAATACAGCGAGACAGTAAAGAGCAGGTTGGCATGTGAAAACTGGGATGCACCGGTTATTGTTACAACCTCGGTTCAGTTCTTTGAGTCGCTCTTTTCGAACCGCTCAAGCCGATGCCGGAAGCTTCATAATATTGCAAACAGTGTCGTGGTTTTGGATGAAGTGCAGCTTTTACCTCCTGAATATCTAAATCCCATTCTTTATGCACTGAAAGAACTGCACCAAAATTATAAAGTTACATTCATTCTCAGCACAGCTACTCAGCCAGCATTTACACCACACAAGGCTGTTGATTACCATTTTGAAGGGCTAGCAGATACCGTAGAGATTATTCCGAATCCTCTTGAGCTTCATAAGGATTTTGAGCGTGTAGAAGTTCATATTCCAGACGATCTCTTGACACCGATTGCCTGGGAAGATCTTACGTCAGAGATTGCTCAACATCCGTCTGTCTTATGCGTTGTTAACCGCCGTGATGACTGCCGAACCTTATATGAGATGATGCCTGGAAAAAAGGAAGACACATTCCATCTCTCCGCCCTTATGTGCGGTGAACATCGTTCAAAGGTTATCAATCAAATAAAACAAAGACTTATAAATAAGCTCCCTACCCGTGTCGTCAGCACTCAGCTTGTAGAGGCTGGGGTTGATTTCGATTTTCCCATTGTATATCGTGCCATTGCCGGGCTTGACTCGATTGCTCAGGCTGCCGGAAGATGCAACCGTGAGGGACGCCTTGAGAAAGGTAAGGTTTTCATCTTTATTCCACCAAGTAAAATTCCAGCAGGATACCTCAGACAGGCTGCCGAGATAGGCCATAGGTTGCTCGCTGATAAAAGTGGGGATACACTTTCACCTGATAGATTCGAGAGGTTCTTTAAAGAACTGTACTGGATTCAGGGAAATAATCTTGATAAATACAACATTTTAAAGGACCTTGCTCCTGATGGAGAACTCCGATTCAGCTTTCTTTCTGCAGCACAAAAATTCAAACTGATTGATGAATCACAATCTGCACCGGTAATAGTAGGCTATGAAGAGGGTTCACAACTAATAGAGTTTCTGAAAAAGATGGGTCCTGAAAAATGGTTGATGCGGAAGCTTCAAAGATATGTTGTAAATCTGCCCAAGTATGTTCATGCAAAACTTTATAAAGAAGGCGCTATTATCGAAGTCCATCCGGGAATTTTTATTCAGGTAAACAAAGCTATGTATCACAATGAACTCGGCTTCTCTCCTGAAAAGTCTTTAATCTATGAACCAGATGAGTTAATGTGCTAGCAAGAGGATTGTTTAAAAAGTCACAAATATCGAATTTAATATGTAGTGGCAATTCATGAATTGCCACTACAAGATGTATGCAGAAATTGGTTTTATAAACTTTTTGGACAACCCATTATGCAGTGTATTTTTTGCCTCTCGTTGGCAAAGAGGGGCAAGGGGATATTTTATAAATGAAAGGAGGTTATGTGAAAAGTTTACCTGTCAAAAGCAATGGGTTTCGTTTGAAAGTGTGGGGCAGGAATGCCTGCTTCACAAGACCAGAGATGAAGGTTGAACGCGTCTCGTATGATGTAATGACGCCGTCTGCTGCTCGCGGAGTGCTTGAAGCAATTCTGTGGAAGCCTGCCATACGTTGGAAGATTACACAGATTGATGTTCTGTACCCGATAAAGTGGGAGTCGGTGCGCCGCAACGAGGTCGGTTCTGTAATGTCACCAAGAACAAAGGGACTATTTATTGAAGACCAGCGTCAACAGCGCGCCGGATTGTTACTGAGGGACGTTGCATATACTATTCACGCACATTTTGAAATAACGGATAAGGCTGGCGCAGAGGACACGGTTGTAAAGTTTACAGAGATATTTCTTCGCCGTGCAGAAAAGGGACAGTGCTTTCACCGTCCGTATCTCGGATGCAGAGAGTTTTCAGCAGAGTTCGAGGTGTTTTCAAACGGCAAGCTGCTGCCGGAGCCGATTCTAGAAACTCGTGACCTCGGCTGGATGCTCTATGATATTCAGCATGACTCTGCTGGTAACAACAGAAATCCCCATTTCTGCAATGACAATTGCCGTCCTTCATTCTTCCGGGCAAGTCTCAATAACGGTCGCATGCTTATTGATGAAAAGGAGGTGAGATCGTGATATTGCAAGCATTGGCGAAGTATTATGAAAGGATTCCGGATGTGGAAGATGAAGGCTTTCAAAAACAAGAAATCCCCTTTATTGTTGTTTTGAATAGACAGGGAAATTTTGTAAGCATGGTCGATACACGTAGCGGTGACGGTAAAAAGAAGACTGCACGATCATTTATGGTTCCGAAAGCTGTAAAAAGAAGCAGCGGAATTGCTGCTAATCTTCTATGGGATACCCCTGCATATATCTTCGGAAAACCAAAGCCTGATAAAAAAAAGGACATGGAAAACCTGTTCCAAAGAGCGAAAGAACAACAAAAAAGTTTTCTCGACAAAATCGTTGAAATATTTACTGATAGCCCACCAGATGAAGGAGTTGCTGCTGTTATTCATTTTCTTAAACAGAAAAATTATGACAAGCTCTTTTCACATCCTCAATGGCAAGAAATTGAGGAAAGCGGTGCAAATGTGACATTTCAACTTGAGGGAAAAACGGAACTTATCTGTCAGCATAAGGTAGTTAAGGATGCGATCGCTTCAACAACCACAATCGTTAGCGACGACCAATGCGTCTGTCTTATCTCCGGCAATAAAGATTCTCCCGCTCGACTTCATACAGCAATAAAGGGTGTATGGGGATCGCAATCTTCGGGAGCAAACGTAGTCTCCTTTAATCTCCCGGCCTTCAACTCTTTTGGCAAAGAGCAAGGGTATAATGCGCCGGTTGGCGGAAAAATCGAATTTGCCTATACAACTGCGTTAAATACGCTACTTGCAAGAGGATCAAGGCAAAGGATTCAGGTTGGTGATGCAAGTACGGTCTTCTGGGCGGATAAGAGACATGAAATTGAAGATTGGTTTGCAGACATTTTTGGTGAACCGGCAATAAAGGGTTCTGATCAGGACAACGCAGCCATTAAGGCATTATTTAAATCTCCCGAAACCGGGGCAAAGCCAGTTCTCGATAACAGTATAAAATTCTATGTTCTGGGCTTATCACCTAACGCATCACGGATAGCAATCAGATTTTGGCATGCAGGGACAATAGCTGAGGTGGAAGAAAATATCAGGCAGCATTTTACGGATATTGCCATTGACCGCGCTCCTCACCAGCCTGAGTATCTATCTCTTTTCCGCCTCCTTGTATCAACTGCTTTGCAAGGAAAATCAGATAATATTCTGCCCAACCTTGCAGGCGATTTTATGCAGGCAATACTTTCAGGGATACCGTATCCCGATACGCTCTTGTCTTCGGTTATTCGGAGGATAAAGGCCGAACGAGAAATAACATATCCAAGGGCGTCCTTGATAAAAGCTGTACTCGTAAGAAACGCACGATATAAAAACAGAAAGGAGGAAATTAGCATGGCATTAGACACAAGCAACACCAACACCGGTTATCTGCTGGGCAGGCTCTTTGCAACCCTCGAAAAGATTCAGGAGGAGGCAAGCCCAGGAATAAATGCAACCATCCGTGACAGATTTTACAGTTCTGCTTCAAGCACACCGGTAACGGTCTTTTCACATTTGATGAAATTAAAAAACCACCACATTGCAAAGCTTGAAAACAAAGGACGTGCCATTAACTTTGAGAAGCTTCTTGGAGAAATCGTTGATGACGTTAAAGACTTTCCTGCCCATCTCAGCCTCGATGATCAGGGGCGTTTTGCTGTCGGATACTATCACCAGAGGCAGGATTTTTTTAAAAAGAGAGATAACAACTAACCACTTCAAATTTAAGGAGGAATAGAAAATGAACGATCCAATCAACAACCGCTATGACTTTGTATTATTTTTTGATGTCAAAGACGGTAACCCAAACGGAGACCCCGATGCAGGCAATCTTCCTCGTGTTGACCCCGAAACAGGACATGGGCTTGTTACCGATGTGTGCATAAAGCGCAAGGTGAGAAATTATGTGCAGTTATTAAACAAGGGAAACGATTATGATATTTTTATCAAGGAAAAAGCAATACTCAACAACCTTATTGCAGATGCTCACAAGGAGGAAGAGGTTAAAACGAAGGAAAAAGGTGAAAAAACGGAGGCCGCACGACGGGTAATGTGCAGAAAGTTTTATGATGTTAGGACATTTGGTGCAGTAATGTCTACTGGTGAGAATGCCGGTCAGGTGCGCGGCCCGGTGCAGTTTACCTTTGCTCGAAGCGTTGATCAGGTCGTACCGCTTGAGCATAGCATCACCCGTATGGCTGTAGCAACTGAAGCAGAGGCGGAAAAGCAGCAAGGCGATAATCGCACTATGGGTAGAAAGTTTACCATCCCTTATGGACTCTATCGAGGTCATGGTTTTATCTCTGCTCCATTTGCCGGACAAACAGGATTCAATCAAAATGACTTGGACTTATTCTGGAAGGCGCTCCTTGATATGTTTGAGCATGACCGGTCGGCAGCACGCGGACAGATGGCAACCAGAAAGCTGATAGTCTTTAAGCACGAATCTGCAATGGGCAACGCCTCGGCACACAAGCTGTTTGACATGGTTAGAGCAGAGGCAAAGACCAATCCTGTGAGGGATTTTAGTAATTACACTGTTACCGTTCCGTCACAGGCCAATATGCCACCGGGGGTAACATTAGAAGTTAAACTTTAAAAGAGGCAACACACTATGACTGATTCAAAGGACTTTCCCCAACTTATCCCGCCGCACGACGGATACCGCAATCTGCAGTCCTATCAGACTGCGGAAATCGTTTATAATACCACTGTGGTGGCTTTACTGAAAGGCTCTATAGCACGCGCTCAGAAAGAATAGGTCTTATATGACTAATAGCACATTTTTTTATTCTGAAGACGATTTAATCCAGCTTTCTTCCTTACAACACTTCATATTCTGTGAACGGCAATGTGCTCTAATCCACATCGAACAATTATGGAGCGAGAACCTTTTTACCGCCGAAGGCAGGATTATGCACGACAAGGTTGATACGGCAAACCGGGAAGTGAGGGGCAAGGTGCGCATTGATTACGGTGTACCTTTGCGCTCGCTCAAGCTCGGATTAATCGGCAAGGCTGATGTGGTGGAGTTTCACAGGAAAGACGATGGAACATGGACGCCTTTTCCTGTGGAATACAAACGCGGGAAGCCCAAGATGGATAATTGTGACAGGGTGCAACTGTGCGCCCAGGCAATCTGTCTCGAAGAGATGCTGAACGTTAAAATCAGTGAAGGGGCATTGTTTTATGGACAGACGCGGCGCAGGGAAGATGTGGTATTTGATGATGCATTACGGACAGAAACGGAGAATGCAGCAAGAAAGGTGCATGAGATTATTGAAGCAGGCATTACCCCAAAGGCTGAATACTCAAAGAAGTGCAAGCTTTGTTCGCTCTTGAACATTTGCCTTCCAAAGGTCAGCAGCAAGGCAAGTAATTATCTGATGACGGCAATGGATGCCGCATCGGATGCAAGAGAGGAGGCGACAAATGACTGACCCAAAAGAATCCCCGCTCATTCCTCCACACGGCGGGTATAGGGAACTACAGTCCTACCAGATGTCAGAGATTGTGTATGACGCCACGATAGTATTCTGTGACCGTTTCATTGACCGTCGCTCACGCACCCATGACCAGATGGTGCAGGCGGCGCGCAGCGGCAAACAGAATATTGCCGAAGGTAGTATGGCTTCAGGAACTTCTAAAAAAACCGAACTGAAGCTTGTCGGCGTGGCACGGGCAAGCCTTGAAGAACTGCTCCTTGATTTTCAGGACTTTTTGCGACAGCGTAAGCTGCCGCTCTGGGGAAAAGAGCATGAGCAGGCACTCGCTGTGCGCAAACTTGCGCACAGCAAGAATAGGTCTTATTCGACCTATAAGACCTATGTTGAGGCTTCGCCTCCAGAAGTAGCGGCGAATGCTCTGGTCTGCCTGATTCACCAGACCAACTACCTGCTTGACCAACAACTGCGCGCATTAGAGAAAGAGTTCCTAAAAAATGGCGGATTCACAGAAAGGCTTTACCGGGCACGCAAAAACAGAAAATAGGACAAAAGAATGAAAAAACACCTGAACACATTATTTGTCACAACGCAGGGGGCGTATCTTGCGAAAGAAGGGGAAACGGTGGTGGTGAAGGTAGATGGTGAAGTGAAAATGACCATTCCGGTTCATACCCTTGGCGGAATTGTCTGCTTCGGGCAGGTCTCTTGCAGCCCTTTTTTAATGGGTTTCTGTGCCGAGAATGGGGTGGCAATCAGTTTTCTGACTGAATATGGCAGTTTTCTTGCAAAGGTGCAGGGTCCCGTGTCTGGCAACGTACTTTTGAGGCGTGAGCAGTACCGCCGGGCAGATGACGCAAAGACTTCTGCCATAATTGCGCGTGCGGTATTGACCGGCAAGATTGCCAACTGCCGCACCGTGCTTCAGCGCGCATTGAGAGACCACGCAGAAAAGATTGATACTGAAGCGGTTTCGCAGGCTTCTCAGAGACTTACTCATTATCTGAAAAGGCTAAATTCTGAATTGACATTGGATATTTCACGCGGAATTGAAGGAGAATCAGCATCCACCTACTTTGGTGTCCTTAATCAACTGATCACTTCGCAGAAAGAGGAATTTACCTTTCAGCAAAGAAACAGGAGACCACCGCTGGATAAGGTAAATTGCCTGCTCTCGTTTTTGTATACCCTTCTGATGCATGACGTACGCTCCGCCCTTGAGACGGTGGGGCTTGACCCTGCTGTTGGCTTTTTACACAGAGACCGCCCCGGCAGATATGGACTGGCGCTTGACCTGATGGAGGAATTTCGTCCTTTTATTGCCGACAGGTTGACGCTTTCTCTGATCAATCTCTGTCAGGTGCAGGCGAAAGGGTTTCAGAAGAAGGAGTCGGGCGCAGTGTGGATGGATGATGACACAAGAAAGACCGTCCTGACTTCCTACCAGAAGCGGAAGCAGGAAGAGATATTGCATCCGTTTTTAAATGAGAAAGTTACTATCGGTCTGCTCTTTTATACCCAGGCATTACTGATGGCCCGTTATTTACGCGGAGACTTGGACAATTATCCGGCGTTTCTATGGAAGTGATAATTAATAGAGACAAAGGCACAAAGGCACAAAGTTAAGAAGGGATAATGAAATTGAGAAACTATAGGGATCTCATTGTATGGCAAAAATCAATGGTGTTGGTAACTAATGTTTATTCGATAACAAGATTGCTCCCGAAGGAAGAGCTTTATGGATTGGTGTCGCAAATAAGAAGGAGTGCAATATCAATACCAAGCAATATTGCAGAAGGATATGGCAGATATTCTACAAATGACTATACTCGTTTTTTACAGATAGCCATTGGCTCTTTATATGAATTGCAAACTCAACTGGAGATTTGTTTAAATTTAGGGTATCTATCAAAAGAACATTTTGAAAAGATTTATGAACAGAGTAGGGAGATTGAAAGGATGCTGAGCAGCTTAATTAAAAAAGTCGACAAAGAGAATTAAACTTTGTGCCTCTGTGCCTTTGTATCTTTATGCCTGAGTTAGGAGTAAAATATGCTTGTGCTCATAAGCTATGATGTTGCATCTGATGGTACCGGACAGCGGCGACTGCGAAGGGTTGCCCGTGCATGCAAGGATTACGGGCAAAGGGTGCAGTATTCGGTGTTTGAATGCATTGTTGACCCTGCACAATGGACAATACTGAAGGCGAGATTGATTTCAGAGATTGACCATGGGAAGGACAGCCTGAGATTTTATTACCTTGGCGCCAACTATAAGCATCGTGTGGAGCACATTGGCGCAAAGCCGTCTATTGAACAGGATGGACCATTGATTGTGTAATCACATCTCATCCCCTCTCCCCTTGTGAGAGAGGATTGGGTGAGAGGTATTAAAAGGCCTCTGCGAACCTCAAGCTCACATGATTTCCAGGAATGGTTCGCAGCGCTTAGAAGTTGTTTTAAATAGGGAGATTAGCATCACGTCCCTTAACAACTGAAGATTATTTAAGATGGAAAATGATGGATCCGCACAAAATTGCAAAAAAGTTGTTTATATGTAAGAAGTTATGAGTGCGGAGTCGCTCCCCGTGCGGGAGCGTGGATTGAAACTGGCCGATGTGCGGGCGCGGGTGGAAACGATCCGCGTCGCTCCCCGTGCGGGAGCGTGGATTGAAACGCCCTCAGAAGATTCATCACTGAGCTTGAGAAGCGTCGCTCCCCGTGCGGGAGCGTGGATTGAAACGGTCAAAGAGCAAACTGTCCGGCTCGTATTGCTGGTCGCTCCCCGTGCGGGAGCGTGGATTGAAACGCTAGCACCTGCGGCAACTTCGGAAGTCAAACGGTCGCTCCCCGTGCGGGAGCGTGGATTGAAACTCCAGCAAATAAAATCGGCTATTAAAATTAAAATGGTCGCTCCCCGTGCGGGAGCGTGGATTGAAACATGGGTATTAGGGTCTTTAGGATGCATGAGGGAAGTCGCTCCCCGTGCGGGAGCGTGGATTGAAACTGGACTTCACGGACATCTGGATATCTCCGCGGCGTCGCTCCCCGTGCGGGAGCGTGGATTGAAACAAAACGGGATTGTTTTTACTGGCTTCCCGCGCCCGTCGCTCCCCGTGCGGGAGCGTGGATTGAAACCTATCTCTTGCCTCGCTAAGTCTCATTGTCTCGGTCGCTCCCCGTGCGGGAGCGTGGATTGAAACGGTCTGGGGTCAGTAAGCACGGCTGGTTGGGGCACGTCGCTCCCCGTGCGGGAGCGTGGATTGAAACTTTCCTTGAGCATTTTGCTTAGAAAATAGCGCAGTCGCTCCCCGTGCGGGAGCGTGGATTGAAACTTTCCGCATTGCATAGGATAGGCCGACAGACACAGGTCGCTCCCCGTGCGGGAGCGTGGATTGAAACAATGCTGTGTATCTTCATCAACACACCACGTTCAGGTCGCTCCCCGTGCGGGAGCGTGGATTGAAACCAAAAGAAGTCAGAAAAGAAGCTACGCAGTTGTTGTCGCTCCCCGTGCGGGAGCGTGGATTGAAACATTTGCACCCTCCTCCTATTGTACAGACGCACGGTCGCTCCCCGTGCGGGAGCGTGGATTGAAACATCTCTAACGCTCCAGTCGAAATGCAGGAGATGCGTCGCTCCCCGTGCGGGAGCGTGGATTGAAACTGAAGAATGGATTGAATGGGTTGAAGTCCATGAAGGTCGCTCCCCGTGCGGGAGCGTGGATTGAAACTCGCAATTATGGTTCTGTGACGGCCCAAAAGGGAAGTCGCTCCCCGTGCGGGAGCGTGGATTGAAACTATTAAGATTTCAGATTATGGCGCAACTGAGGAGGTCGCTCCCCGTGCGGGAGCGTGGATTGAAACTTGTACACCTTAGTCCTTAGACCATACTAGATATGTCGCTCCCCGTGCGGGAGCGTGGATTGAAACATCATCATCATCATTATTGAAAGGGAAAGCCATGGTCGCTCCCCGTGCGGGAGCGTGGATTGAAACTGTCGTCTTCCCCAACACCCTG
>JABWAQ010000033.1 GCA_013360945.1 Candidatus Brocadia sp. | reverse complement strand
TTCCCCCCCCCCCCCCCCCCCCCCCCCCCCGTAAACGGGATGAAACAGGGGGGTGTTTGAAATTTCTATACATAAATTTAGATTTGCGCTTTTGAAGTGACAGGCGTAGTTAATGCGCTTGCCGTGACAGATTACTTCTAAAACCCTGGTGATGAAGACGTTAGTACTGAATCTAAGAGATCAAAGTCTTTGCGGGAAATACCTGAAATCGGCAGCCCAGGCATTAAGGGCGGGTGAACTGGTTGCCTTTCCTACAGAAACGGTATACGGTCTGGGGGCGCATAGAGATAATGAGAAAGCCGTCGAACGTATCTATAAGGTGAAAAAAAGGGTCGAAGAAAAGAGGCTGACCTTGATGATTGCAGATCCGGGTGATGTGATAAAGTATGTCGACCACTTTTCTCATACTGCAAAGAGGTTGATGGAATTTTTCTGGCCAGGGGCACTATCCATTATTTTCCCTTTGAAGGACGGGTCAGACATTGGCATACGGCTTCCTGATAATCCGGTGGCGAGGGACTTGATTCGTGCCGCAGAAGTTCCTATCGTTACTACGAGTGCAAATATTTCCGGATACCCTCCCTCCACAGATGCGCAACAGGTGCTCATGGACTTTAAAGGGAAGATCCCCATAATACTTGACGGCGGTTCGACCCGGTTTCGTTCTCCTTCCACGGTACTCAGGCTGCTGGATGAGACTTTTGAAATCATTCGCCACGGTATTATTTCAGAGACGATGATACGATGTTGTCTTGAAAATACGTTGGTAAAAGTGTAAAATTAACTGTTATCATTGGTTGTTAATTGTATTGTTCTTGTTTTTCCAAAGGAATTTTTAAGAAGTTATAAGAAAACAATGAAGATTGCATTAGCGTCTGATCACAGAGGTTTTGACTTTAAGAAACGTGTATCAACTATGCTTACACAAATGGGTTACACGGTAAAGGATTTTGGCACAGATAAAAATAACGAATCGGTAGACTATCCTGACTACGGGTTGCAAGCGGCGCGTGCTGTGGGATCCGGGGAATGTGAACGGGGGATTCTGATCTGCGGTACCGGCATCGGTATGTCTCTGGTTGCAAATAAAGTAAGGGGTGTGCGGGCTGCATGTTGCCATAATCTTTATACCGTAGAGATGAGCCGAAGGCATAATGATTCTACCGTGTTGTGCATTGGCGCCGATATTATCGACGAAGAACTCCTGGAGCAAAAGGTCAAGCTGTGGCTGGAAACCCCTTTTGATGGTGGAAGACACGCCCGCCGCGTGGAAAAGATTATGGAAGTGGAAAATGGGGGCGGGATTTAGTTCAGGGTAATTACCTGTGCGTCCTTCGGTATTGAAAGAGTAAATAGTTCTGGGTCGAGCGCTCCGTTTACGACAATATGAGAAAACGTTATGCTCAGGGTTGTTTTGTAGGACGGCCATCGAACATCAATCCTTTGAGGTATCCTGCACTCATTCTGAGTTGTATAATTGGTGAATACCGCTTGCAGACGTACAGAGCCGTCTGAATTAAACAATTCACATCGGAAAACCTCCGCATTGATACGGTCAACCAAAAGGTTTCCTGTGAGGTTCACATCCTCCTTATCCGCTTCGAGCATATGCATAAGCCAATAGGCCGGCCAGATTTCCATCGTAGATTTCTTTCCTTCCAAAATTTCCCGGTAATTGAACAGTCCCGCCATATCACCGGGGAAGATGTTGATGCCAAGCGCCTCAATCCGGTGAAAGGTATTGGATGCGCCGGTATACACCATGTTTTCCGGAGGAATATGCAACCAGAACTTATTGCCGTCGGAGGACATATCAAACAACGTTGTAGCAAACTTAGAGCCTATTGTCCGGAAACTCCTGGGACTCTGATATACTATCAATCCGGTACACCGGATGGGTCCTTTGGAGTCTGGCATGGTAAGGGTTAAGTCTGCGTTTGCGCGAAAAGTGGTAAGCTTTGAATTGTTGGAAACCAAAGTATCCCGTATTTGTTGTAATGAGAGATTCCGGGGCTTCCCCTGGATGTTCCCCAGGATAGCCGAGGTATCCTCCCAAACCGGTTTTTGCAAAGATGGTGTCTTATGGGTTGCACAACCGGATATCAGAACAACATATAAAAAGAACCCGCAAATTATAGTATTGCCGTATAAATTCTTTCTTTTTTTGCAAGTTTTTTGACAACCCCCTTCGTCCCCTTTACTAATGGGGGCTTGGTTGAGGCTGTGCTGCGTTATGTATGACTTCATCACAAAATTACTTTTCTCACCGGCAAACAAACAGAAAATGTCGTCCCTTCACCAGGCGTGCTCTTCAAGAGTATGTTTCCATTATGATCATCTACGATTCTCTTACTAATTGCAAGTCCCAAACCGCTTCCCATTTCCTTGGTAGTAAAAAACGGGTTAAATATTTTATTAAGAATTTCTTCCGGAATCCCTTTTCCGGTATCGGTAATCGCAACCTGTATACGCGATGGTTGAGAATCACAGTAACCGGTTTTAATTATCAGTTTGCCACCGTACGGCATACTATCCAGGGCATTTACGATAACATTAATAATAACTTGTGAGATATGGTCTGCGTCTCCCAGGATTTCAGGCAATTCCGGATATAAAACTTTTTCCAACTGTACACCCTGCTCTTTTATTCTGTGATCCACAAACCGTAAAGAATTTTCTACAATCTCATTTAAACTGTGATTGGATATATGTAAGGAATATGGCCTGGAAAATGCCATCAACTGTTTTACAATAACCTCAATCCGTTTTAGTCCTTCAAACATTAAATCAAGAAATTCGAGATTTTGCAATATGTTCCCCGGTTCTTTCTTCATCATCTTCACGAAATTCTGCAATCCTCCTAACGGATTGTTCACTTCATGGGCTACACCCGCTGCCAGTTCTCCCACAGCGGCCAATCGTTCGGCCTGGATCAATTGTAACTCCATTCTTTTCCTCTCGGTAATATCTCTGCAAATCCATTGAATCGTCTTCTTTTTGCCATGGGTAATGACACTGGCGCTGATGCTCGTAGGGGTGAGTCTTCCATCAATGTGCTGACAATCAATGTTGTCGAGCATGCCGGAACCTGTATCATTTATTGTTGTCCACAACTGTTTTGTCTTTTCCCGATCATACTCGGGGACAATTTCCCATATCTTCTTTGTATTCAATTCATGTTTTAGATATCCTGATAGTTCCATAGCTTTTTTATTTGAATCAATGATCAGCGCCGAATCGGTATCGAGGGTAAAAATGGCGTCGTTAGCCAGATTGATGGATTCACGGTATTTTTCTTCGGATTCAATAAGCTGCGCGGTTCTTTCGCGGATCTTTTGTTCCAGCCCTGCATAAGACTCTTCCACCTTTTCAGCCATTTTGTTAAACTCCGATGCAAGAATACCTACCTCGTCCTGTGAGTTGATTGAAATACGGTGTCCGAGGTCTCCCTTTCCAATCGCATTCGCTCCTTTGACTAACTGAAGGATTGGTTGTGTAATACCATGTGCCAGAACAAAAATGATAATTACAATAATCACTACACTTACGGTCGCCAGGGTAATTACCTGTTCCTTTAATTCCGTGATAGGCTTAAATGCCTCAGATGTATCCTGTTTTACCATCAATCCCCATTTCAAATGGGGTAGGTACCGATAAGCCAGGAGGACCTTAACTCCCCTATGATCAACTGTCTCTGTAATTCCTTCTTCCCGATTGTCTAACATAAAAGACAGGGGGACAATCGGCTCCACCGGAATATTCATTTTTAAAGCGGTATCCGTAAGATGCCGGGTATTATTGAGGAATGTTAACCGGTCTCCATCACGGCGCACCAGTAAGGTCTCGCCCGTTTCTCCACTGCCCGGCCAATCCTGGAGGAGGGAACCTATAGAGTCATTAGTATTCATCCGGATAAGTACAATGCCATTGACAATATCTGTCTCCTCCATAGTAATCGGATCGGTTCTTTTCGTAACTCCAAAGAGAGTCATCTCCGCTTGCTTTGTATTTTTTGAGTAGGAGATATCTTTGAAAGGCATTCCATTGTTTCCCAGCACGTTGAGGTAATACCGGTAATTTCCATCCACTTCCCCGATGTTTGAGGCTTCTGTAGATATTACAATTTCGCCATTTTCTACATCCAGAATAGATATTTCATCACAATAGAAGAATTTTTCTTTGAGTTTATTTAAATATTCCGAAAGTCTTTTGTAATTAACAACACCGATTTCCGACTCTTTCATCCTATCAATGGTACGAAATGCCTGTCTCAGGTAAAGCAGATTGGAAAAGGACACTTCCAAAGATTTGTTCGTTGCAAGGACGCCAATGTCAACAATCCTCTCCTGTATCCAGTTGCTGAGTTGTGCCTTTTTAAGGTCTGCAATAGATGTTAATTTTTCAACTACCCTCTCGTTTAACGCTTTTTTCCCACTCTTGTAAGCCGTGCTACTTACAATCAGGATAGGAAATGTTGTCATGAGTATGAAATAGCATATAAGCTTAACCTTGATACTCTGAAAAAAGCTAACGAGCCCTTTTGTTCCGCGGGTATTTTTAATCATCAAATATAATTCCAAAATATATCAAACAGTTGTTTAAAAATTATATTTCGTCTTTAGTCCTAAATAAAGTATATTTTATATCCACCGCACCGAAAAACTTCCTCTCGTTGAATATTCTTTCTATTGACATATCGAAGTGTTTATATTATTTTACATCATAATAATTAATTTCCTTACTAAAAGGACTGACAATAATTATGTCAAAAATCACAAAAAAGAGTCACGCATACATACGTATGTGGGCATTTTATCCCACAAAATGGCATAGAAGACGCCTGTTTCTTTGCCTTACGTTCGTTTCTCTCATATTCGCAATCCTCTTTCAGCTCAAAACCATACAGGCAGATGAGCCTCCCAAAATTCCCTGGCAAATGTTCCGGGGTGATCTCCGGCACACCGGTCAGAGCGCTTACAAAGGAGCACAAACGGATGCCTTGAAATGGTCTTTCAAGATAGACACCCGCATTACATCTTCACCAGCCATTGCACCGGACGGTACCATCTATTTTGGTTCTGTTGACGGCAGGCTTTATGCCGTTAATCCGGATGGCACTGCAAAATGGGCATTTCAAGCAGGGAATGAAATAACCGCCTCACCTGCCATTGGGAATGACGGAACAATTTACATCGGCTCCAGGGACAAAAAAATGTATGCAATTACACCGGATGGAAAGCCTAAGTGGACATTTACCGTTGGCGGTATTATCCTGTCTTCTGCGGCTGTTACGTCAGACGCCCTCTATTTTGGATCGGACGATAACACCCTTTATGTCCTTACCCTGGATGGTAAATTAAAATGGAAATTTTCTGCCAAAAGCAACATAATTGCGTCACCGGCATTATGGAAAGATGGCACCGTGTACCTCTACGAAATAAACGGAGCGTTGCATGCCTTATCTTCTGATGGAGTAGAGAAATGGGTAAAACGGGTTGGTACCGGAGTATATGACTCCTATTCTTCTCCGTCAATCGGTTCAGACGGAACAGTGTATGTGGGAACGGATAGCGGCAGGATTGTCGCCGTTAAACCAGATGGCAGTGTGAAATGGTATGTTAATACCGGGAAGGCTGTCCATTGTACACCTGCGATTGCAGAGGACGGGACAATTATTTTTGGCTCATATAATGGCTTTGTATACGCCGTTCTTCCGGAATGTAAACTCAAATGGAGTTTTAAGACCAACAACTGGGTGGAATCCTCTCCGGCCGTCGATGCGGAAGGCACTATCTATGTTGGCTCAAGTGACGGAAAACTGTATGCCATCAACGCAAACGGCACCCTGAAATGGTCATTCCAGACAAAAGGAGCCATCGAGTCATCTCCGGCCATAGGACCCGACGGCACCATTTACATCGGATCAAACGACAATCACCTGTATGCCATAGGTGGTACATCGCAGGCCACGTCAGCGCCTATGTTTGAAAAATAATTAACATCAAGTTCAGCCAGGGATTTCAGGGCATGGATTGCGCCCCTGTGTGTGAGTCCTGCAAGTTCCCCAACCTGCCTTCCGTTCAATGGTTGGGGAGACCCATAGAGGATTCTAAGGATATTCACCCTTGCAGGGCTGCCAAAGATTGATTCAAGAACTCTGCGAATCTTCATGCATGGATAATAACTATCCATAAGAGTAAGTCAAGTATCCATTTCGATTTTCAAAAATGAATGGTAGACGGTGCCTACCCTACATAACTAAACTTATTGTGATGATTATAAAGGATTGATCTCCCCGATTACTCGTGGGACTTGTTATACCATCACGATTCAATACCCTACCCCCAGTTCTGAAGAAATCTCATTGAGTTTCTTGTCGAATGTCCACAGCGGGATCTCCGCTAATATAGCCGAGGCAATCAAATGAACGTCAATGTACCCTAACCCTTTCCCCATAAGCGTACGATCTTCTATGAATCTCACCACTTCTTCATGTTCTACACGGGTTGCCACAGGGAGGGCCTGCAGAAGAGAAAGTATTTCACCCCTGTTTTTGAGATTACCGCAAGCGAGCTCGCCAACGATGTACGGATGACAGACAACATGTCCCTCACTGAGCAGTGTTTCGAGCCCAATATTTCCATTCCGCAAATGCATTACCCATACTGAAGTGTCAACAAGAACCATCTTATGTGCCTGTCGCTCTTCTGCGGGGTATCATCTCTAATTTCTTTTCAGTGCCCCCCAATTTAGCAAGCCTCCTGGCGCTTTCCCTCGCGATAAGCGCTTCGAGACCTAGTCTGACCAGTGACGTTTTTTCCTCAATACCGGTCAACTTTGCTGCCTTATCAAGCAACTCTTCATCTATGTTTATTGTTGTTCTCATGAACTTGCCTCCCCTTTAAATTCTCCAACAAAAAAAGATTGTAAGTTCATCCGTTAGCACGCAATGGACTTATATCTTTGAATCCTTCCCGGATAATTCCCCCAACAAATCCCGCACCTTCTTCATGTCCTCCCAAACCTTGGCCTTGTCATTGGAGTTTCTCAGGAGGTAGGCGGGGTGAAAGGTGACCATCATGGGGATACCCTTGTAATCGTGGAATTTACCTCTTAATGTACCAACAGGAGCTTTCGTATTGAGCAGGGTCTGGGCGGCAAAGGTGCCCAGGGCACATAAGACCTTTGGCTGAATGATCTCGATCTGCTTCAAGAGATAGGGTATGCAGGGGACGATTTCTTCAGGCAGGGGATTGCGGTTTGCCGGGGGACGACATTTCAGAACGTTGGCAATGTATACATCACTGCGCTTCATGCCAATGGCCTCAATAATCTTGGTGAGCAATTGACCTGCACGACCGACGAAGGGTTCACCCTGAAGGTCTTCGTCTCGGCCAGGCGCCTCGCCCACAAACATAAGGTCTGCCATGGGATTGCCGACACCAAAAACAAGATTGGTGCGTGTCTTGCCCAATGGGCATTTATGGCAATCCAACATTTCGCGCCGGAGTTCTTCTATGAGTTGAAACCTTCTTTCTTTCTCACTCATGGAGGATTGATCGCCGGATGACTTTGCGGTAGCGTTGGGCGAACGGCCATCCGTCCCTACCGCCGAAATGCGAATTTGTCCGCCGGGGGTACGGGTTTTCACGGGCTGCTTTTCTGTGAGGGGCTGTGGTAAATGCGTACCACTCACCTTGTTTGACCTGGAAAGCGAAATGGTGTCTATGCCAAATCCCTTTTCAATCGCAACCTTTGTTTTAACGGCACGTATTATGGAGGCCAACTCTTTTTTTATTTCATCTGTGGACATGGTAATGGTTCGGCATGGAATTTTACAATAAGGCCTTCTCTAGTTCTCCCAGTACGAGTTGCTGGACTTCTGCAATGCTGCCTTGTAGCTCACAGCCGGCGGCGTATTTGTGACCACCACCTCCAAATTTTTTAGCGAGGTTATTTACATCAAATCCGTCCCGACTCCTCAGACTCACCTTAACCCAATTGGGTTTTGTCATCTCGCGGAATAATACACCAACGGTTACGCCATCGATTGACATAGGAATATCAGCAAACTCCTGTGTGTCGATTGCGTTGATATGCGCCTTTTCCAACATTTCTTTGGTCAGCCAGATTGTCGCAATTCGGTCTCTTACGTGGAGCTTCGCGGTATTCAGCACCTGGGCATGCAGTTGGATCAAATTGAAGGGATTTGTGTTATAGACGTGTTTGGAAATTTCTGTGTGCCTTGCCCCATGCTCAATGAGGAATGCGGCCGCCCTGAGCGCCTCGGGGGTGGTGTTGCTGTGGGTAAACCGCCCGGTATCCGTTACGATTGCCACGTATAAGGCAGTGGCAATATCTGCGGTAATATCGACATTCATCTCATTGAGAAGCGTCAGGATAATTTCCCCTGTGGCGCACATATTCTCTGCCACCCAATTGATAGTGCCAAAATATTCATTGGATATATGGTGGTCAATGTTTATGATAACAGCTTCTTTCGGAATGATCTCCTGTATTTTACCAAGACGTTCCAGGGTGGGGCTATCAAGGGCGAAAACAACCTCTGCCTTATCTTGAGGAAGTTCCGGATAGATATACATCCCGGTTTGCGGAACGATGAATTTATAAATCTGAGGAAGGGGGGAGTCATTAACGATACAGACAGATTTTCCCATCCCCGCAAGCATATGGTAGAGGGCTAATTCAGACCCGACACCGTCTCCATCTGCCCGAACATGAGTGGTAATGAGAAAATGACGGTACCGTTTTATTACGTTATGAATATCATTTACATGCATCTTTACGGTGGATTCTTTCATCCAAAACACTCCTCATTTAGTATTTTTCGTAACGTTTGTTCGCCTATCATCCACACTTTAACTGGGCAAAAATAAGGATGGTGATTTCTTTGAGGCTTGTTGTGAAAGGACCCTTGGCGGTGGCCGGCACATACCATAATTCAATTCTAAGAATCTCAAGAAGATAGAATTATACGCAAAACGGCGCCCTTTGTCAAACCATCTTTTCCCTTGCATTTTATTTGGAGATACGTTAACATCAAATTTAATATTTTTTCTTATTTTAATTATAACACTCGCAAATATTTCAATAGGGTGGAAAATATGTTTAAGATTGTTGAAAAGGCAAAGATCGCAGAATCTACTTTTTTGATGAAAATCAACGCACCCGGGGTTGCCAGCAAAAGGAAGCCCGGGCAATTCGTTATGCTTCGCATAGACGAACAAGGTGAAAGAATACCCTTAACGATTGCCGGTTCTGATTCTGTACGCGGAACGATTACAATTATTTTCCAGGTTGCGGGAGATACGACACGGCAGCTATCCGGCTTAAATGTTGGCGATTATCTTTTAGACGTGGTGGGGCCGTTAGGGCATCCCACACATATTGAAAATTATGGGACGGCCGTTTGTATTGGCGGAGGTCTGGGCATTGCCCTGGTGATGCCGATTGCTCAGGCACTCCATGACGCCGGCAACAATGTAATATCGATTATTAGCGCAAGGAATAAAGATCTCTTGATTTGTGAAAAAGAGATGCAGGCGTGTAGCAGCGAGTTTATGATTGCCACCGATGATGGTTCCAAAGGTACAAAAGGGTTCCCCACACAGGTGCTCCAGGATTTGATTAACAAAGGAAAGAAGATAGACATTGTTTTCGCCGTAGGACCTGTACCGCTTATGGCTAACGTCAGCAAACTTACAAAACCTTATAATATAAAAACGGTCGTAAGCCTTAACCCAATTATGGTGGATGGAACGGGTATGTGCGGGTGCTGCAGGGTCTTGATAGATAATAAACCCAAGTTTGTTTGTGTGGACGGCCCTGAGTTTGACGGGCATCTGGTAGATTACGATAATTTGGTGCAGCGTTTAAAAACATACTCCGGTAATGGCAAAGAGTCGCGAATACCAAGTGTAAGCAAAGACAGTTCTTGCTGGAAACCACCGGAAGACCGTGCAGGCACGGTGCATAAACCCGCGGTCTCCATGCATGCCACTGAAGGTCATGCGGTTGTTGAGCAATTAGCCGAAGGGCTTTCGGGGATTGAGGCAGGTGGTGGAAAACCAGGTGCAAGGAAAATGGGCGCCATCCCGCGACAAAAGATGCCGGAACAAGAGCCCAAAAACAGGATAAGGAATTTTGACGAGGTACCGTACGGATACACACCGGAGATGGCGCGCCAGGAGGCATTGCGCTGTTTGCAGTGCAAGAAGCCCCTCTGCTGTGCGGGGTGTCCTGTCAGCATTGACATTCCGGGATTTATCAAACTGATTGCAGAGGGCGATTTCCTTGCGGCTGCGCGCAAGATTAAGGAGACAAACGCCTTGCCGGCCGTTTGCGGACGGGTATGCCCACAGGAAGATCAGTGTGAGAAAGTGTGTATTGTTGGGAAGAAATTTAAACCGGTGGCGATCGGAAACCTGGAACGGTTCGTCGCTGACTATGAACGAAACCATGGCGCAGTGGAGATACCTGCAATACCTGAAAAGACGGGCTATAAAGTAGCAATTGTGGGCGCTGGTCCGGCCGGGCTTGCCTGTGCGGGTGAGTTAATCAAGATGGGGCATGATGTAACGATATTTGAGGCACTGCATAAGGCGGGCGGTGTATTAGTTTATGGAATTCCGGAATTCAGGCTGCCGAAGGCCATTGTGGAATCGGAGGTTGAGTATCTCAGAAAATTAGGAGTCAAGATCGAAGTCGATGCCGTCATTGGAAAGGCGCAAACGGTGGATGAGTTATTAGAGAACGGTTTCGATGCGGTTTTTGTTGGAACGGGCGCCGGGCTGCCCATGTTTATGGGAATTCAGGGAGAAAATCTGAACGGAGTATATTCAGCCAATGAATACCTCACCAGGGTCAATTTGATGAAGGCCTTTAATACTCAATATGCAACGCCGATTGCCATGCGGAAGAATGTGGCGGTGATCGGTGCAGGAAACGTGGCCATGGATGCTGCAAGAACCGCCTTACGCTTGGGCGCCGAGAATGTGTATATTGTTTACCGCCGTTCCCGGGAGGAAATGCCGGCCAGGATTGATGAAATCCACCATGGCGAAGAAGAAGGATTGCAATTTAAGTTCCTGACTAATCCTATAAAAATTTTAGGCGATGAAAAAGGCTGGGTCAGTGGCCTGGAGTGTGTGAGGATGGAGCTGGGAGAACCTGATGAATCGGGCAGAAGACGCCCCATTCCCGTGAAAGGGTCGGAATTTGTGCTCAATGTCGAGTGTGTGATTATGTCCATCGGCAACGGTCCAAACCCGTTAATTCAATCCACCACACCGGATTTACAGATAAATAAATGGGGCAATATCGTAGCCGATCTGGAGACGTGTAAGACAAGCAAAGAAGGCGTCTTTGCCGGTGGTGATATTGTAACGGGCGCCGCAACGGTCATTCTGGCTATGGGCGCCGGGAAAAAGGCAGCGAAGGCAATTGACGCATATGTAAGATCAAAGAAACCTGCCGTAATGATGAGTTGAGGTAAATGAAAGTTACCATAAATGGTGAAATAAAGGAATGCCCGGAAGGAACGACTATTGAAAAATTGCTTGATTTATGCAAGATCGATAAAAATCGTGTTGCAGTAGAATTAAATTTACACATTGTTCCCAGAAAGGAACTTTCTGCACAGGTGTTAAAGGATACAGACATTTTGGAGGTCGTAACTTTTGTTGGTGGCGGATAAGGTTGAAAAAAGGATAGAGGGTGCAAAACTAAAGATCGGGAGGTATGAATTTACCTCCCGACTTTTTGTTGGTACAGGCAAGTATCCTTCGATGACGGTGATGGAAGATGCCTTAGAGTCCAGCGGTACGGAGGTCGTTACGGTTGCAGTCCGAAGGATAAAGATCAATGAGACCACTTCCCTTATGGATTATATTGACACCAGGAGATACAAGATTTTGCCAAATACGGCAGGGTGTTATTCTGCCGATGAAGCCATTCGGGTTGCTCACCTTGCCCGCGAAGCGGGCATGTCCGACATGATCAAGTTAGAGGTGCTGGGCGATGAAAAAACACTCTTGCCAGACCCGGTTGAAACTCTAAAAGCAACACAGGTTTTGGTGAAGGAGGGGTTTACGGTGCTTGTCTATACCTCTGACGACCCTATTATTGCCAGAAAATTAGAAGACGCAGGAGCCACCTGTGTTATGCCAGCCGGTGCGCCCATTGGGTCTGGCCAGGGCATTTTAAACAAAAACAACATAAGGATCATCCTCGAGTCAGCCAGGGTTCCTATTATCGTTGACGCTGGTGTTGGTACGGCATCTGACGTTACTATCGCTATGGAACTTGGTTGCGAAGGCGTATTGCTGAATACGGGAATTGCCCTTGCAAAAGACCCTGTCTGTATGGCAAAGGCAATGAAACTGGCATGTGAATCGGGGCGACTTGCATTCCTGTCCGGACGCATACCCAAAAGGCTCTATGCAAAAGCCAGCAGCCCTGAAAAGGATTTTTAAACTTCATCTTTCCTGCCCAGGTAAGTTTTATCTTAACGAGTGGAAAAAATTCCTTTGCTTGTATTTCAATTTTTAAACTAAGGGCATTTTAAATTTATTATGCTTGCCAAAAGAATTATCCCATGTCTGGATGTTAAGGATGGGCGAGTCGTTAAGGGGACTAATTTTGTAAATTTAAAAGATGCAGGAGATCCTGTAGAGATAGCGGCTTTATATGACAGGGAAGGTGCCGATGAGTTGACGTTTCTGGACATTACCGCCTCTTATGAAAACAGAAATATTATCCTTGATGTAGTACAAAAGACCGCTGAACAAGTGTTTATTCCCTTAACCGTTGGCGGGGGTATCCGTAATATTGATGACATCCGACGGTTGCTCAATGCAGGGGCAGATAAAGTTTCCATCAACACCGCTGCCGTTAAAGATTCTGAGTTTGTTACCAGGGCATCCAGGCGATTTGGAAGCCAGTGCATCGTGGTTGCGATTGACGCAAAGAGGATAAAGGGCAATGTGGATTCAACGCAATGGGAAGTTTATGTAAACGGCGGCAGGACGCCTACCGGGATAGATGCAGTTGAATGGGCAAAAACCGTTGAAGAAAAGGGCGCCGGCGAAATATTACTAACCAGCATGGACTGCGATGGCACAAAGGATGGGTTTGACATTGAATTAAACAGGGCTGTATCTGAAGCGGTGAATATTCCAATTATTGCATCTGGTGGGGCGGGCGCGTTGGAACATTTTTACGATGTCTTTACAAAGGGGAAGGTGGATGCAGCCCTGGCAGCCTCTATTTTTCATTATAGAGAAATTTCCATACAAGAAGTAAAGGAATATTTGGCAAAAAATGGCATTAACATAAGAATTTGTAAATAGTTACGTATTTGCTCTTACAAAAGTTTAAATTGTAGCATGAGATAGTAATAAGTAATTGTCTCTCAATTTATTGACATAATTTAATTTAATGATATAATTACAAAGTTTAATATTACTTTAAACAACTCGTCCCCTCCAATTAATGGTAAATTTTATCCCACAAGAAAAGATATCTGAAATACAGCAATCCTCGGATATTATTCAAATCATATCGGAGTATGTACACCTGAAACAAAGCGGCAGAAATTTTACTGGTTTATGCCCCTTTCATTCGGAGAAAACCCCTTCCTTTACCATAAATCCTGAGAAGAAACTCTTTAAGTGCTTTGGATGCGGTGAGGGTGGGACGGTATTTCAGTTTATCATGAAGCAAGAAGGGGTGGGTTACATTGAAGCCGTAAAACTGGTTGCTTCCAAGTCACATATTGACCTTTCTCATTTAAATAATCAAAAGGGATCCCTTTCGATCACAGAAAAGACTCGTTTGATAAACATAAACGATTTTGCCGCAAGATTTTATCATAAAATTTTACTTGACAGTGAACCGGGAAAAGTAGCAAGGGATTATTTGCAAAAACGGCAGATAAGCGATCCGTCAATTAAAAATTTCTGTCTTGGCTATGTCCCTAATAGTTGGGATGCACTATTGAAAATATGCAAGGAACGCAACATCTCAACGGAACTATTAGAAAAAGTGGGTTTGATTATTCCAAAAAAGGAGGGAAATGGATATTATGACCGTTTCCGGAACAGGTTGATGTTTCCAATAGTAAATGCAAGGAAACAGGTTGTTGGCTTCGGGGGGCGGTCTTTGGATGATTCGCTTCCCAAATATCTCAACTCACCAGAAACCGTTCTGTTCAACAAAAGCAACGTCCTGTACGGAATCGATCAGGCAAAAAATTCAATACTGAAACACCGTAAAGTCATACTCATGGAAGGCTACACCGACGTGATTATGGCGCATCAACACGGGATCGGGTGGTCGGTCGCCGTAATGGGAACCGCCATATCAAAACACCACTTGAGACAGTTAAGGCAATACTGCAATCAGGTGATACTCCTCCTGGATGCCGATCTTGCAGGCTGGAAATCTTCTGATAGAAACCTTGATATCTTTATTGAAGAAGAATTTGATGTGAAAATTGCCCAGTTACCTGATGGTTATGACCCCTGTGACTTTCTTGTGTCAGAAGGAGCCGATAAATTTTTGGCATATGTCAATAATGCTAAGGATTTCTTTCGGTTTAAGGTTGAAATTGCCGCGTCCAAATGGGACATGTCAACCGTTCATGGGAAAGCGAATGCCATCAATGATGTCCTTTCAACGGCAATGAAAATGCCTGACGATATTAAACGTAATCTCCTGATCAAAATGATTGCCGAAGAAATGTCCATCGATGAAATGACCTTGCGAACCCACTTGAAAAAATTCAATAAATACCCATCTTTCACAGATAATAAACAACCGGTTAATCAACGATTGGATGCCTCTTCCCTGGCAGAACGGGAAATTTTGTATTTGATGTTATCGTGCAATGACCTTATACCGAGGGTCATAGAAGAAATAGGCCTGCAAGGATTTAGTAATAGTGATTTTTTAAAAATTGCCGAAAAAATAGTTGAATTATACCATAAAAATCAAGGAGTAAAAGAGGAAGATTTGTTACATATACTGGACGATGCACGACTCAATAAAACATTAGTGGATCTTGTAACCACAAAGGAATTTCAAAATATTACAAATCAAAGCGAGAGGTTAGAGGCGAATATTCATTTTTTTAAAAGACGGAACAGCAGGAGAGAGAGACACCAAACAAAGGAGAAAACGCTGCAGAGTATTAAGGCGGGCAACAATGAGGAAGATATTGTTGTATTGTTGAAAGAAGTTCATACAAAAAACAAACACAAACATGTCTTAAAATAAAGTCTGGTTCTGAAGTTGTTATTTACCCTGTCAGATGTGAGACGGGATTTGACAAAAAAACTTAAACCGATCATCTCCATTTACATAAATGACATTGTTGAGGAGGTCTATCTTTAGATGGAAAGTTTAAACCAAAAAATTAAACAGCTTGTACAAAAAGGTAAAGAGAAGGGCTATTTGACATATGAAGAGCTGAACGATATGTTGCCCGATGATGCGGATATTTCTCCCGAAAAGATTGACGATATTTTAATGATGCTGGATGAGTTGGGGATCGATTTGATTGATGAAACAGAGATTGAGAGCCGTGATATCGCAGAGGCGGAAGAGGGAGAACCGTATCCAGAGGTTGATTTAGAGTTTGGTGAAGTTCCGACAATTACCGAAAAGATAGATGACCCGGTTCGGATGTATCTTACCCAGATGGGTGAAATTCCTTTGCTTACACGCGATGAAGAGATTATGCTGGCGAAAAAGATAGAAATTACCAGAAAGAGGTTTTTGAAGAAGGTATTACATTCCGATCTCTCATTGGCTACCTGTCTAAGGATATTGGAGGATGTAAACAACGGGGAACTCTCGTTTGATCGTACCCTGAAGGTGAATGCAATGGTCGATAATTGCAAGGACGAGATATTAGGGCAATTTCCAAGAAGTGCCAAAATCCTAAAACTACTTCTTCAAAAAAACAAAAAAGATTACTTGCGTGTGAAACGGAAACAGACTTCCGGGAAAGAAAGAATAAAACTGCTCCGAACAATACGGAACAGAAGGCGAAAAGGCATTGACTTGCTTGAAGAAATCAATATTCGCACAAAACGGATACAGCCCATGATGAAAAAACTTCAAGAGATTATCTCTGAAATGGAATTTTTAGAGACGCAGATCATGGAATGCAGACCGCGCTCTAAATCCAATGGCCATTATAAAGAACTGGAATCTCAATATGAAAAACTGGAAGGTATGGTTTTGGAATCTTCCCTGAGCCTGAAACGCCGGGTAGAATCTATTGAAAATATCTACCGGGAGCATGAAACTGCCAAGAGAAAACTTTCCGGGGCAAATCTCCGGCTGGTCGTAAGTATTGCAAAGAAATACAGGAATCGTGGGCTGAGCTTCCTGGATTTAATCCAGGAAGGCAATACGGGCCTTATGCGTGCGGTGGACAAGTATGAATATCGCCGGGGATATAAATTCAGCACGTACGCCACATGGTGGATACGTCAGGCGATTACCCGTTCGATTGCAGATCAGGCAAGAACAATACGCATTCCGGTACACATGATTGAGACCATGAGTAAGATCAGAAATGTTTCGAAGAAACTTTTGCAGGAAAGAGGTCGCGAACCGACAATAGAAGAGATTGCCAAAGAAGTAAAGATCACCGTTGGAGAGGCACGAAGGGTACTCAAGATATCGAGACATCAAATCTCGCTTGACCGGCCTGTTGGAGAAAGCGAGGATAGCTCCTTCGGCGACTTTATCGAGGACGAAAAGGCAGAATCTCCCGTGTCGGCGGCAACCCAGGAGATGCTGAAAGATAAGATTGAAAACGTATTGGAAACGTTAACCTATCGCGAAAGGGAAATTATTAAACTTCGGTACGGTATCGGCGATGGCTATACGTACACGCTTGAAGAAGTTGGCAAGATATTTAAGGTAACAAGGGAAAGGGTAAGGCAGATTGAGGCAAAAGCAGTGCGGAAATTGCAGCATCCGATTAGAAGTCGTAAACTCGAAGGTTTTCTGGATGGAATTAGTACGGATTGATGGCAGGGGCGGACGCATTGCAATACGTTTCAATTTGGTGATTACCGGCACAGCTTGTCCCGGTTGATGCGGATGAAATTATTAGCCAAGAGGAGTCTATGAATGAAAGGATAGAGGTACTACGTCGGTTGCAATCAATAGACACAAAGTTGAAAAGGCTGGAAGGCGACAAGCTTTACCGCGGATACGATGTTCAAAAGAAACAGGACCACATCCAGCAAAAGAAGGCAGAACTGGCAAAACTTGGTGATGAGATAAAGACCTTTCAGAAAAAAGTCGGCATTAAGGAACTCGACTTAAAGAGCATAGAGGCAGAGATCAATAAATTACGACTCCAGGTGAATCTGGTCAAAACCAACAAAGAATACAGTGCCATAAAAACCGAAATTGGAGGAAAGGAGGCGGACAAGTCCGTTCTGGAGGATGAAATCCTGGCCATGATGGCAAACTACGAGGAGATGCAACAGAGATACAAGTTGTTTGAAAAAGAGATTGAACATGAAGGGGCACAGCTAAAAGAACTTCAAAGACGTGTAGAAGCCGACCTGAAGGTAATGGAAACCGAGATGAATGAACTTAAGGAAAAACACGATAGATATGCATCCATGCTGGATCATGATACGTTACAACATTATAGTAGATTGGTGAGTCATAAGGATGCCGTAGCTGTAATTAATGTTGTAAATAAGGTATGCCAAGGCTGCTTCATGTCCATAACAGCGCAAACGCTTAACCAGCTTATGTCAGGTAAAAATCTTACCTTTTGCCATAGTTGCGGTCGGATTTTATATCTGAACAGTGATAGCGAAGATCTGGAAGAAGAAGTAAAGTAGACGAGGTGGTCGCCGGTTCTCACTATTCATGGAAATAGAAAGAACGGGAGGAAAGTCCGAGCTCCACAGGACACAGTGCTCCGTAACGCGGAGTCCCGGTAACGGGAAGGAAAGTGCAACAGAAAATATACCGTCCCGCCTTTTTGTCGGGATAAGGGTGAAATGGCGGGGTCGATTCCCTGGTTAAACATACAGGGACAAGTATCGGCTTAATGTAAGAGCCCACCGCTCCAATGGTGACATTGGAGGCATGGCAAACCCCACTGGGAGAAAGGCTAAATAGGGAAGGATGAAGTGGTCCGCTTCGTTAGTACTTCCGGGTAAGCCGTTTGATCTCGCTGGCAACAACGAGACTAGATAAATGACCGCCCACGACAGGACTCGGCTTACTGTCTACTTAAACAAAAAATCCCCTCCGATAATCATACTATTTATCGGAGGGGATTTTTTTTAAATTTCTATTTCTTTTTTCCCTTTTCCCCTGCCTTTTTCTTTCCGGGCACTTCCATCTTCTTTTTCCCGCCGGGATTATGTTTCGCACATGTCGTACACATACAATATCTCCTCCTTTCAAAAAGTGGTTATTGTTATACAATACGATTCTACAGGATTATAATACATTATCGCTTTTTTGCAAAGAGTTTCTCTGTGTTTTCATTTTCACACAAACCTTTTGTTGAACGGTTGCATCAATGGCATTGACTTCACAAATGCACGTATTTGAATATCACACGGAAACGGTCGATTAATTCAGAAAACCACAAGTAATTTCCTTTTGAAACGGTTAGTTTAAATACTTGGCCTCTCCGTTGCTGCCCTCCCGTACGGCCTTGTGAATAATCAGTTTTTTCCCTTGTGATACACCGGAATTATAGACATCCTGGCAGGTTCTGGAATACCGGGAAAAGGTTCTGATACGCCTGGGATTTCTTTGACGATAAAACTCCTTGAGCCGGGGATCTCCTTTCCATACAAGTTTTCCTGGCTCACCTTTAGTCACCCTGCCTTCCAGTTTATGATAGAAACCTTCCAAGAGACCATAGACAAACGTCCTTCGGTGCCTGTTTTCGGTTATTTTATTTTTTTCCTTGTACTCCATCCATAGAAGCTCCGAGACGTTTTGAAGGTAATGGTACACGTACTCCGCCATATCGACGTTTTCAGGTGTCCCATAAATTTCTAAAACCCTGCCGCGCCGGTTTCTATGCTGATCGTACCCGAACGTCCAGATGGCCTCTACGAAAAAGTATTTGCAAAGTATAGCGCCAATAGTGGCCTTTGCAGGGTCTCTCCGTCCTATTTCACCGACGTGCTTATAAATGTAATTCCATTTCGTCTGAGTGTCCAGGAGCGACAGGTTATGCCTTAATAACAGCTCATGGGCCTTCGTCATGGCATTCTGTGCCTCGTGTTCGTTGGGACTTTGCGCCAATGCCAGCAGCTTATGAACCTTCTCCAGTGTCTGGTGGTTTTCAGAACTCACGGTGAATCTGTTTTTTCGTTTTTCCATCCAGATTTGCATGTCACCCGTAGCCGTTGGATCAATTCCCTTTTCCTGGCAAACCTTCCTGAATGCCTCTCCGTGGGGAAGGTCTTCGCGGATTCCTAAAACTTCTTCCACGTACTGGTGCGCCATTTCATGATAAAGAACCTCCTGTACGTATTCCCAGGCATACGTATTGATCAGGATGATACTGATAGAGAGACGCCGGTAGCAACTGCCTTTCCATCTGCCCAATGCCACCCCTGAATGAGACAGTTCAAAGCTGGGGGGACGCATAGAGTCTTTAAAGTAGAGGAAATTTGCCGTCTTCCAGTCTTCATTCAATTGCCTGATCCATGCGGTTTTTAGTTTGTCGTTTATTTCCGTTCCGGGCATAAAATGAAATTATCTCTATTATGGTTTGCATGTCAATGGAAATGTGGGAAAGAACCGGAATGAGGTTCTGGGGGTCTCTTTCGTTTATCAAGCCTTTATTATCAATTACGCCTTCTTTAATATACTTCTTTCCGATGTTTATCAGGATAAACACGGACAAACAAGTTTGTCCGTGCCACCCGAAAATACGCTTAAATAAAATGTAAATTCCTAGACGATCAAGCTGCTTCCGGGTAAAAAGAAACAAGAAATAAATGTCCTTGAATACCTTGAGAATGCTGGTAAAATCAAAAAATATCGAAAGAGGCAAAAAGGTTTAAAAAAGGCAAAAATACCATGAAATTTATCATCATTAAATTACTTCAGAGCTACCAATTTATTATCTCGCCTCTTTTGCATCCTTCCTGCCGTTATGCGCCTTCCTGTTCCCAATACATGATCGATGCGGTGGGAAAGAAGGGTGTCCTGCGGGGTATCTGTCTGGGGATATGGCGTGTAATGAGGTGCCATCCCTTTGGCGGTTCCGGGTATGATCCGGTAAAATAGTAACTAAATAATCTGCGTTCGCCGGTTCTTAATTATCAGCGGAGTATTGATTCAATTCGTCTTACTCCCCTTTTTTATCAACTCCTCATAAAGCTTAAGTTCGTCATTAGCTTCATCTTCCAATCCTTTTTTTCTATAAGTAAATTCAAGATTTTTGTGGGTCATTGCCATCGCTGGATTAATTTTAATAGATTTCTTTAGTTCATCAATAGCCTCGTCCAGAGACCCTTTTTCCATATAAGCGACCCCCAGGTTATTATGGGTAAGCGCATCGTCCGGTTTTTTTTCAAGAACCTTGTTATATTCTCTAATTGCTTTATCAAACTGCTTTTTTTGCGCATAGGTAAATCCTAAAATGTAATGTGCTTCCGCAAAATCGGGTTTTAATTCAACCGCCTTTTCCCACGCAAAAATAGCCGCATCCTGCATGTTGTTTCTCGTATATATTGCGCCAAGATTATAAAGCGTTTCGGGATCGTTTGGGTAGAGTCCCAATACCGTTTTATATTCTTCAATGGCTTCTTTAAATAATTCCTTTTTATGGTAGGCCACGGCGAGGTTGTAATGCGCTTCCCTGTTATAGGGTTCAATCTTTAGCGCCTCTTTAAATTCATTGATAGACTCATCAATCCTGCCCTGACTATCCAAAAAAACACCCTGGCGATTGTAGTTATCAGGGTCATGTACACCACACCCTCCAACGATAAACATACCAGGAAGCACTAATAATGAGATGATTCTAAGGTTTAACATAAGAAATATGAATTTTATCCATTGTTTTTTATATTTTCTATTTTAATATTAAGCCTTCTATACTTCAATTGAATTCTGCGTGTGGCATGTGGAATGATATTGATTTTTTTTATCTTAAGGCTATAATTAGATTTTTTGTAGCATTAAGGATACTCACAATGATCCAATGCGCCCGTAGCTCAGCTGGATAGAGCAACGGTTTCCTAAACCGTAGGTCGGACGTTCAAATCGTCTCGGGCGCATTAAAACTCTTTACCTGCAATGTATTTTTAACGATGATTGATTTGCACACCCACACGTTATTTTCTGATGGTGTACTATTGCCGTCTGAACTAATCCGTCGTTGTGAGGCGAAAGGTTTTCGCGGGCTGGTAATCACGGATCATGTCGACTACTCGAATATTGACACGGTAATACCAAACGTCTTAAAAGCTTGCAAGGAAATAGCGGCTGTTTCACAAATCAGAGTATACGGAGGAGTTGAATTAACCCATCTCCGTCCAGAGCATATAAAATCCATGGTAAAACGGGCCAGGGAATTGGGGGCATTTCTTGTGCTGGTACATGGTGAGACGATTACCGAGCCTGTGCTTCCGGGGACAAACCGGGCAGCCATAGAAGCCGGCGCAGACATCCTGGTACACCCGGGTCTTATCACCGAGGAGGATGCAAAACTGGCCAAAAATAAGGGTGTCAGACTGGAAGTCTCAGGCAGGAAAGGGCATGCCTATGCAAATGGGCACGTTGTTAAGATGGCAAAGAAGGTTGGGGCAAAGCTTGTCTTTGGCTCAGATTCCCATACGCCCGACGATTTGTTAGACCGTAACCGCGCCGAGTGCATTGCCCGCGGGGCAGGTCTGGAAGAAAAAGATATTCAGGAAATTTTTGAAGAGGCGGAATCTTTAGTAGGGCTATAATTCTGTTGTACAAGGAATTTTCATTTTATTTAAGCACTATTTGGGGTGGCACGGACAAACAGTCCCTGTACGCTTTGAACAGGGACTGTTTGTCCGTATTTAAATCATAGAGAGAACAAATATGAAAGAAGCTGCTTTAAACGCATTAAAAACGCTGAATAGATATAAGGTCTATATTGGAATAGGTGTTGGTATTGCAATTGCCGCAGGCGGAGGAACTGCCTTTTTCATCACAGAAAAGGCCAGAAAGACAGAGGTTGCGTGGCAAAATCTCTGGAGAATCAACAATGATCTTGCAATGGCGGTAAAAGAGGGAAAGGGCGAAAAAGACCGAACGGCAGCATTAAGCACAGCGGCCGACGCTTACAAATATCTGAAAGATACTATGTCCTCTTCCAGCGCCACGCCCTGGGTATTGTTTCAGATGGGAAATATTTATTATAACCTGAAGAACTACGATGAGGCCATCCGCGTGTATCATGATTTCCTGGACAGACACAGCGGCCATGCCATTACGTCCATGGTGAAGCAATCTCTGGGATATGCATATGAGGAAAAAGGGCTTTTTCAGGATGCGGTGAAGCAATTTGAGGGCATCCTGGTTGCCGGTAACAACTTCCTCCTGGCACAGGGGAATTGGGATGCGGGTCGTTGTTATGAAAAATTAGGCCAGACAAACGATGCAATCCGCTCATATACCAAGGCAGTAGAGCTCTCCTCAAACAGTAACTGGGCTACCATGGCTCAGTACCGTTTATCGGTGATTCGATAATATGCAACAGGAAGTTTCACAGGTAAAAGAAGTTACTTTTGATATAAAGAAGGTGTTCGACGACAAAAGGATAGACCGATACCTTGCTGCACGCCTCCCCGACTATTCAAGGACCTTTATCCAGAAGTTGATAAAAGAAGGGACCGTGCTGGTCAATGGCCGTACGGTCAAAAGCAGTTACGATATCCAGAAGGGCGACTTTATTTCCGTCCACGTGCCTGTCCTTGAAGAAAATAAGATCATCCCTGAGGATATTCCCTTAAATATCGTGTATGAAGACGATTATTTAATGCTCATTAACAAACCCTACGATATGGTTGTCCATCCTGCGGGCGGCCATCCCTCCGGGACACTTGTCAATGCATTAGCCTTCCACTGTCAGAATCTCTCCCAGGTCAACGGACCATTGAAGGCGGGTATTGTTCACCGGCTGGATAGAGATACCAGCGGGGTCATGCTGGTAATCAAGAGCGATGCCGTACATTCGCACATCGCCATGCAGTTTGAAAAGCGATATGTCAAAAAGGAATATATTGCCGTGGTGGAGGGTGAGGTTAAGTTCGATTCCGATGAGATTTATTTACCCATTGGAAGGCATAAAACTGACCGGCAAAAGATGGCTGTAAGACGCGATGACGGTAAAGAGGCCGTGTCTGTATACGAGGTGATCGAACGTTTCCGGGGCTATACCCTTGTGAAAGTAATGCCAAAGACGGGCCGGACGCATCAAATTCGTGTGCATATGCGGTCGATTGGGCATCCGGTCGTTGCAGACTTTATGTATAGCAACCATGAATCATGCTATCTCTCCGATCTCTTGCAGAAAGAAAGGGAGTCCGGGGAATCTCCAATCATTGAGAGGCAGGCTCTCCATGCACATAGGATTGAGTTTTTTCATCCTATCCAGAACAGGCGGATTGAATTTCAGGTGGACATGCCCGAGGATATATCCCTGCTTGTTAAAGCCCTGAGGGAAATAAGGCCATACAGAAACGGCAACCATTAAAAGTTTTCTTTTCGTGCCTAGATAGCTGACCACTACACCCTGACCTCCAAACAAATTCATTGATTTTCATTAGTCCAATGATATAATTTATTTTTGTTTTAAGAATTTTCTATAAGGAGGCATGAACATGTTTAGTATGCCAGGTGGTTGGGAATGGCTTATCATCCTGATTGTAGCGCTTCTGATTTTTGGCAAAAGACTCCCGGATGTAATGAAGTCCCTCGGTCGCGGCATCGTTGAGTTCAAGAAGGGTGTCAAGGGAGTCGAAGAAGATGTTGAGGAAGCAAGCACTAAGACTACGCAGAAGAAGATAGAGACAGAGAAGGACGTCACCAAGCAGGAAAGTAAGTAACCAATTGAAAATTTATCAGTATTTTTGCTGTAGGGGCACGGTGCCCGTGCCCTTTACTGATTAAATAATAAGGGATTTCAAGCAATTAGTTCCTCCCCCTTTATCCCCCTCCTGAGGGGGATAAAGGGAGAGGTATCCCCTCACTGAGGGGGACAACCATCTGTCCTCCGCTGGCGGGGATGAAGGGGATGGCACGGACAAGTCCTGTCCTTGTGCGTTTTATGCAGGGATTATTTGACCATGTTTTATTTTCGGTTTTTTAAAAAAGGAAACAATCATGAGAGACAAGAGAAGACAAAGGTTAACATGGCGCAGCAAACGCGCGAACCATGGGAAGATGGGATGCAAAGGGAGAAGGGTTGGAAGGTATAAGTAAATTTTAGCAATCAGCGATCGACTGTCCACATCCAGCTTCCTGAAAAGGGATGCAAATACTCATTTCATAACGGACATGGCGCTAAAAAGCCACTCGAAATTCGGGTGGCTTTTCTTTTTGATTTTAAAAGCGCCAACTTCACTTTAATCGGCAGGACTACTCAAAAATGGATGATGGTCGTAAAAAGCCCCCACGAATAGGTTTTATGTGAAACTTCAGAGCCATCCGTAGTTTTGAATCTGACAAATTTGATTTTGTCCCAGAAATGCTTCTTGATAAGGGTCACGAGCTCATCTGGTTTGACGAGACATTTGTTTTCCTGTAACAGTTCACCCGCCTTCCCATACGCCAATACCCTGTCAGGGTTTAAAACCCTGACAGGGCTATCCAGACGATATACAGTTCCCGTTCAGTGAGGAACAAGAGGTGGGTGAACTGTTACGAGAAAAGAATGGTTCCATGCCACCCTTACGGGGTTAACCATTGTCTGAGAATCTTAAATGTTGTGTCATTATTGATTTAGTGGTAATATTCTACCGTCTGAGATACTGCCATCAGGGTAAAATTTCACTACGGCTACTGTATGTTGGTGTAATTTGAACGAAATGCAGATTCTATTCAGAACGAGTTTTTAAAAAAATTGAATAGGAGGAAAAAATGGCCAACGATAATGCAAATAATACAGCAAAAAGTAATGTAAAATATGCATCTGTTTTAGATGTTTTAAAGGTGGTAGGGGCCATTGGTGGCGCAATCGGTGTCTTTCTTCCGCTAATGACCTTGGTTCTTAATTATCGGACATCAACACAACAGAAGATGGATGAAAATTTCCGGTCCGTAGTTGAAAAGATGTCTTCAGAAAAAAACGAAGAACGTCTTTCGTCTGCGGCAAGCATGGGGACGTTTATTAAAAAGGGTATTTTCAAAGGGAAATATTATGACGAGGCGGTCGATATCCTGTTAAACAGGTTACCCATAGAGCTTGACTACAATGTTTTGAATGCCATCGTAGGAAGTTTAGAAAAGGTGGAAAAGGAAGAATATGGGAAGGTCGTGGGAAAGTTACTAGCGATAGAAAGGAGCTTCTTCAATCAGGAATATCCCCTGAAACAGAGATTCGAAAATGCGAGAAAAGCCTTTGATAACACGGAAGCGGCGCTTAAAGAGATGGAAGGTCAGGTGGAAGAATCGAGGTCAGATGTAGAAAAGGCAAAACTCGATCTTTTAAAAGAGGAATCGTCCCGTAAATGGAAGACGTATCAAAAAAGAGAAGAGGAATTTAAAGAACTCGATGTCCATAAACAATTTGTCTCCGATGCAGTATCGACATTTTTAGGGCGGGTAACAAAATCTTTCCCCATAGAAAATTTAAATTTTTTCAGGAATAGCCTGAACAACGTCGCTATTGTTGAAATAAACCTTGTTCATTCCGATATTGAAAAATCGGCCTTTTCAAAGAGCAGCATCTTTCATACGAAATTTGACGGGTCAAAGATTCATGACACCGTTTTTACCTTTTCTGACCTGACAAAGAGCAGTTTTGCTGATTGTGCTGTAACCTCGTCACTGTTTGATCAGACCATTTTAAAAGGCGTTGATTTCTCCGGCACTGAGTTTAAGGACGTCTTTTTTACGGGTTCAGACGTAACCGACGCCAATTTTAAGGGGACAAAGGGACTAAAGCCTATCTGCTTCTATAAAGTCAAAAATATTGACAAAGCCGCATTTGACGAGGGATTTAAACAAGCACTGGGTGAGCAGTTGAACAAGATTACTGAAGATACGTTTGTAAATTATGTTAACCATGAATCAGAACTATCTTCACAGAGGAAAAAGGATCTTTTTAATACGCTCGAAGAATTGTCATTCTGAACGAAGTAAAGCGGAGTGAAGAATCTCGTCTTTGCACTCAAGGTAAGCTTTTGCATATTTGCGACCTGAACCCGCGTGGAGGTACACTAGGGGCGTATTGCAATACGCCCCTACAATGTTGAAATTCACGAGCATTTAAAAATAAACAATCACCGATGCCAAAAACATATGCTCGGTGAGATCGAAATGGGTTCCATCAAGCCCAAAGTCCTCACCGTCCACATCATTAGCCCATCGGAATTGATAGGCGCCATCCAGGCTGAACCTTTTGAAGGTAATGCCACTACCGACGCTGAAACCGTACACATCCGTGGGATCACCCAAAGAGGGGCGGGGTTCATAAAACAGTCCTCCACGCACGGGGATAATAAACTTTTGTTTGAAGATCAGGTATTCTGTACCACACCTGACTGCGTATGTGTCATCGATGTCTCTATCGGCAGGTGTCACATAACCCAATGGGCGTGTCCTGTTACCTTCCTCATCTTTTTGCTCAAACTCTGTCCAATCAGTCCATGTCACATCCGTGGAAAAGGATAGTGCGTCACTAGAGCGGAAGGCCAGACCAACGCCGAAGGACATGGGGTAGTCTATCTCAAAATGCCCCCTTTGATGAAAAGGGGAACCAATATTAGATCCAAAATTATATTCGAGGTCTACATCTGCCGTATAGGGTGTATCATAAACAGCGCCAAAGGTAAGTCGTCTTTCTTCTTTTTCCCAAACATGCCAGAGTAAACCAGTTGTTACATTGACGGCCTGAAAGTTTTTGTATGTATATCTTCCGAAGGCATTGTCGCCGTCAACTTCTGTATTTTTAACAACTGCCTTCCATGCATAGTCTCCAAAAAATTCATCGGTGAAGACATTCACCGCCACACCCACAGAGAGTTTGGGGGTAACTCGCATGGATATGGCAGGTGTCAATGCGCCTACACCACCCTTCGATTCAAAATCTACATCAACCATATCCCCTGTTTTGAAATCAAGCTGCATATGGAAATCATAAATCTGCTGATAATTTAAGGCAGCTACTAGATTCTTTCCAAAGACCTTAAGCGGATATACAACGCTGGCATAATTCAGGTCACCGCGGGATACTGATTCATTACCAAGTGAGAAGCCCGTGCTTCCAGAGTCAAAATCCTGTTGTGTAGATAAAAGGGAACCTACCACAGAGAGTTCTGGCCTTTCTAATTGTACCAGACCGCCAGGATTCCACGATGCCGCGGTGGCGTCATCGGCAACCGCAATAAAGGCGCCTCCCTGCCCCAGCGCCCTTGCGCCTGAACCTACAGGAAGGGGAACGGCATTAAGAGGAGGTGGCGGTATTTCATCTGCAAAAGAAGTTTGGGTAACTGAAATAACAAAGGAGACACTGAGTATAAAAAAAAGGTTTTTTGTTGTATGTAGCACTGTGCCCTCCTGTGGGAAAACGACGGTCTTTTTCTATTTTCCTAACCCAAACGAGTCGGAATCCGTAACGCTGCGCCTTTTGCTAAAAATGTCAAAATGTTGTAATTATTCAGCGTATTTTCAAACACTACCGCCCATAGCAAACAAAATCAGACAAAAACATAGAAATTGAGGTCTGAAAGACCGTTAGGATATAGCAGGGGGTGAAGCCCTGTTCTTGAATAACAAAAACAACAAGCCCCGAAGGGGCGAAAGGACTATGAAAAAAGCCTTTCATGAATAATATTTAGTTGGGTAGGGTGGATGAAGCGAAGCGCATCCACCATTTAGAAAAACGTGGAAGGTGGATTCGGCGCAAAAGACAGCGCCTTAATCCACCCTACTCATATTGTGTAACAACCCCCTTACCCCATTTTCCAAGGGGGAATTTACCAAGCTTTTGTTCCATGTTCATACTCGTATTTTAGTTCTCATTCAGCGATACCCTCGTGTCCAGACAGAAATGTGGAACATGTTAAGGCCTTGTTGTAAAAGCAGGTTCTTTTCCTGTTTCTGTTTCCGTCCAGGAGTATTTTTCAGTAAGCTTCCTTCTCCATTTCCATGTTCACGAGTTTTTTCTTACCCGAATTTGCATTGATAATTTTCTCTCCATCTGCATATCCGTAACTGCTTGCAGAAATATTATATTTACCACTATGCGGCAGGAATGATTCATAAAAACCATCTTTTTTTGCCCGTAGTTTAGTCTCCCAGGTCCCATTTTTATCATAAATATTAACAAATGCTCCATCAATCTTCTCCCCTGTTATCTTGTCAACCACATACCCATTAATTATTGGTAAAATATAAAAAGATCCTGCCTCAGGGGTAAATCTATTAGTTGTACTCCCTCCATTGGAAACGCTGGAAACCCCTTTACGGGTAATGCCTTCACCTCCACTATCTTCAAATCGCTTTATAAATTCCGTCCTTCCCTCGTCATCACTCGCCAGTACCCTCCAATAATAGGTAGCGCCATTGAGCAGACCGGCCGACAAATCTACGAAACCCTTATCTTCTGTAATCCCTTTCTGCTGATAATATACCGTATCAAAGGTGGGGCTCTCCGAGATGGTGAGTGTATAAGTTACTTTGGGATCCTTTCCGTCAGCAGTCCAATCGAACGTCAAGGCTACAGATGTCGTCCCGTTATCCTTGGGAAGATTGAGAAGATATTGACCCTGCAGGCCGTTATTATCCTTTTCCTTATAGACATCTGACGTCACAATCGGGGTGATATCACCTGTTTCTACATTTTGGGCGAAATAGAATATGCCATATTTGCCCGGCTCTTTGAAATCGGCGATGGTAAAACTGTTCCAGGTATACCTCCTGTTCTCTTCGTCAAATCCGGTGGGACTATATCTGGGCAGGCCAACGACCTGCTGTTCCCTGGACTCTTTATCATTTTTCAGCCCGTATTGGGGTGACTCAATCTCTACCCATGCCTTATTGCTCTCACCTGTATCACTTATCTCCGCAAACAATTCAGGGGTCGTATCCCCTAACTCCAGGGTTACTACATCGGTGACCCGTGTAAATTCAAGTGATGGAGTTTTCCCCTTGCCTATTATAAGTGCTCTAGAGCGGTCGCCGTCGTCACCGTTGTAAGAAAAAAACACCCTGGCGGTTCCCACTTTATCCCCATTATCATCCATTAATGGGTGTTGTGCTGCATGATCAAAATAGCTTCCATTACCAGCCCATGCGCCACCTAAACCATTCCCATTCTTATTATTGGTAAATACGGCAATGGTGTCAGCGGCCTTTTCATAACACCCCTTCACATTCATACCCATTGTAGCATACCTGAAGAATTCATATACAAAATAGTCTCCCTGTCGAATTGTCCCGTCTGGCGCTAAGGGGCCTTGGTAGGAAACCTCTTCGGTATCAGCGCTGGTGATAATAACACGGTTTGTGTCAGACCTGGACAGGGAGTCAATAAAACTCCCTGAGCGGTTGGCGCCCAGGGTAACCACAATATCCTTTTTTGAAGCTTCTGGATTTAACCCTGCTTCGAGAGCATTTAATGACTCTGATAGTTCACCCGCAGTTAGCGTTTCGGAACCAATAAACAACGTCTCCTTTTCTCCAGGTCCCACAAAGATTATATAAAGGGGAGCGGCCTTCTTATTCATCTTCTTTTTCGCCCATTTTGTTATAGCATCCAGTATCTTCTCCTTATCCGGTTTTGCATCCACCCCTTTCTGGGTATCATCGAAATTTGCATAATAAATATTCTTAGCTGTAAAACCCATCTTTAAAAGTTTCTTGTAGATATCATTCGAAGTAAGATTGTATGCATCTATGCCTGAACCGTCTTTAACCTTGCCCTCTATAAGAATGGCATATCCAGTAACGGGTTTTTGTTCACTCTCGACATCAATTTCCAAAGTTTCTGATGTAGTCCCCCGAAAGCCGTCACCGTCGTCATAAAAACAATACACCTCCCAACTGCCTATCTCAGGTAATAGGACATCGTTAAATTCATATCTTAGTTCATTGTCGGAGAAAAAAGGTTTTGTTGTCACTATCTCTTCATAGTATCCGGTTGGAGAAATACGGAATAATTTTACCTCCTTTTGGAGAAATATTTTTCGCGTTGCTTCATCATTGGGTTTCAACGTCACAGTTCCAGAGATATTCACGGATTCATTACTACGAATGTTATCGGATGATGATTCAATGGTAAACACCACTTCCGCAGAAAAAGAAAGATTACTATCCAGCTTTGAGACAAAAGCATCAGAATTAAAGAAATTAGGGTCATTATTAAACGAAGTATCATAAGCCCCGCTTGTGGTGGGGAAGTCCCACGAATCTGTTTTTCCCGTCACATACACGTTTCCTTCGGAGTCGAGGGCAAGGGCTATGCTCTCATCATCATACAATCCCCCCAGAAAGGTGGATGCAAGCAGGTTGGTCAATCCCCTATCCAGCTTTGAGACAAAAGCATCGACATAATTTAACGAGGTATCATATGCATCACTCGTGATGGGGAAAAGTGATGAATACGTATTTCCTGCCACATACACATTTCCTTCGGAGTCGAGGGCAAGGGCATTGATAAGATCAGGATCATATCCCCCGAGAAAGGTGGAGGCAATCAGGTTGGCCAATCCACTATCCAACTTTGAGACAAATGAATCAACAGGGTACATATACCATCCAGAATCAGCAAACGATGTATCATATGCACCGCTCGTGGTGGGGAAGTCTGATGAATACGTATATCCTGCCACATACACATTGCCTTCGGTGTCGAGGGTAAGGGCCAAGCTCTCATCATCATACAATCCCCTCAGAAAGGTGGATGCAAGCAGGTTGGTCAATCCACTATCCAATTTTGAAACAAAGGCATCTTGAGCAAAAAAAACGCCATTATTCGTGGTATCATATGCCCCGACTGTGGTGGGGAAGTCTGATGACCGCGTATCTCCAGTCACATACACGTTTCCTACCTTATCGAGGGCAAGGATTTTGTCTCCGTATTCCGAAACATCATAATCTGATCCCCCCAGAAGGGTGGATGCAATCAGCTTGGTCAATCCACTATTCAGTTTTGAGATAAAGACGTCAGAACCACCATTAAGCGAGGTATCATATGCACCGCTCGTGGTGGGGAAGTCTCTTGAGTAAGTAGTACCCGTCACATACACGTTCCCTTCGGTGTCAAGTGCAAGGGCATTGCCATTATCATAATCAGAATCCGATCCCCCCAGAAAGGTGGATGCAAGAAGTCTGGTCAATCCACTGTTGAGCTTTGAGACAAAGGCATCGTAAGGAGCAAAGAGCGGGTAACCCTCATACCGATTAAATGAGGTGTCATAAGCCCCGCTTGTGGTGGGGAAGTCCCACGAATCCGTTTCTCCCGTCACATACACGTTTCCTTCGGAGTCGAGGGCAAGGTCAAGGACAAGATCATAGTTCCACCCACCCAGAAAGGTGGATGCAATCAGGCTGGTCAATCCACTGTCCAGCTTTGAGACAAAGACATCCCCCCAAGAAGGTTCAAGTGAGGTATCATATGCCCCGTTCGTGACGGGGAAGTCTCTTGAGTACGTAATACCCGCCACATAGACGTTCCCTTCGGTGTCAAGTACAAGGGCAGTGGCTTTATCACCACTATACCACCCCTCATACGATCCCCCTAGAAATGTGGAGGCAAGCAAGGGATCTATAACAAGTTCCTTTGTTTTATCATAGGCGGCTACCTTGAAACCGTATTCCGATTTCGGATTTCGGATTTCAGATTTCGGATTTATGAGGTCTGTGTCTGTATTCTGAATTCTGTCTTCTGATTTCAAACTCCCGTCTCCTGTCTCCTGAATTCCGCAATCGTTCGACTGAGCGCTCACGACGAAGTCTGAAATCACATATCCGCATTCTACTTCCACCCTTTTTCCATCAATCTCCTGGTAGGCCACAGGTTTCGTGAATTTTACTGGGCCAAATTCCGTTTCAACCACAAGCTCGCCGTGTTCATTTATTGACAACCCCCTTGCCCCCTTTATTAAGGGGGATATAGGGGTTGTTTCTTTTTCTAAGGGGGATTTAGTGGTTGCCCCCTTTGTTAAGGGGGAATTTGTGGTTGCATCCTTTGTTAAGGGGGAATTTCCACAATATTCCCCCTTCCCCCTTATCAAATGGGGATTTCGTCAAGTCCCCCTTAATAAAGGGGGATTCAGGGGGTTGTGTTTCCTTTAGTAAGTTGGATATAGAAGTTACTAAGGAGAAGACGGGGGTTGTTCCCTTTGTTAAGAAGAATATGGGTGTTGTTCCCTTTTCTAAAAGTGATGTTGCAGACACCCCTCCCCCTTTATCCCCCTCAGTGAGGGGGACAGGTGGTTGTCCCCCGCTGGCGGGGGTAGGGGGTGGATTTCCAGGGGGTTGTATGCCATCCAATCGTATCTTTATCTGATCAGGATTTGCGCCGGGTTTTACGCAAAAGAGTTTTTCAACATTGTTTCCATAAGCCTTCAGTCTCAAGCCTATCCCCTCATATACCTCACCGAGATTTATAATGTCGTAAGTGGAAACGTTGCTTTTCCATTTGGAAGGATCATTTCCTTTAAAATAGTTCACCTTTGTTGCAGAAGTCCCTTCCCCTGTTATCCCGGAAATCTTCCCACCGACAAGCTCTTCTTTCAGAGAGATACCCCTCATCCTATCCCTCTCCCGCAAGCAAGTAAGGGCGTATTGCAATACGCCCCTACCGTTTGTCCGTGTCGCATTATCGTTTGAGGTCGTGAAGGACGGACTTCGTCGTGAGCGCTCAGTCGAACGATTAGGCGCCAGCGAATCCACCAGATAGGGAAATAATGTTGGTGGATACGGCGCAAACGACAACGCCTTTATCCACCCTACGTGATCTTCTAAATGGTCTAAAGGTATTCGTGGGTCGTAACCCCCTTCCCCGACCCCTGATCCCCGGCACCCGACCCCTGTTTCTTGCACCTTGTCCCTCCCCGGCAGTGAATAGACAATCTCCCCATCCTTTGTTACAAATACTGTCCCCCCAAAGGTGTTGGCATAGAACTTTACCTGTTCATCCATCTGCCCTTCATTGGCAATGAAAGGTATTTGGAGTTTTTTGGTCTTTTGAATCACCTCTGCCTTTGTCGGTTCGTCTGCACCATCATGGTTGGCCAGGAGAGATGGGACTATGGACATTGACAGCAAAAGAACTGCACATACTATCAAAACCTTATTTGCCCTTTTCATCTCTTATCCTCCTTATAAACCAGATTCTTCGCTCCGCTCATAATAAATGGTACAGAATGACAATGGTCAGTAAATTGCCCACAAAAAACACTTGTTGAATCAGCATGCAGCATTTTTCGCTTCCCGTCATTCTGAAAATCTTTCTTTTTTGTGCTCAACACAAAATCATCGCTAAAAATGTGAATGTGCCGGTCACCCGAATTCCTTTCGCCCTTTCAGGGCTAACCACGATATTCTCCACTTGCAGGGGGCTTCACCCATAAGCGCTAACTTGTTTTAAGTGAACTCGAAGTATTTTGAGATTTGCATATTTCGGGTTCTTGGTTTTTCTGCTAAAGAGCAAGCAATGTCGTTC
>JABWAQ010000120.1 GCA_013360945.1 Candidatus Brocadia sp. | reverse complement strand
AAAAAAGCACAATGTCTTTATTATTTCAGATGAGATATATCATGATTACGATTACAATCATGAATTCGATAGTATTGGTCGGTACTATAAAAATACCCTAATCCTCGATGGGTTTTCCAAATCCTTTGCTATGACAGGGTGGAGGGTGGGTTTTGCTGCAGGACCAGCCAACATTGTTAACGAGATGATCAAGCTACAGCAATATACTTTTGTTTGTGCACCTTCTTTTGCTCAGTATGCCATCTCCAAATCCTTAGAGGCCGATTTGAGCAAACACATTGCCAGCTATGAGAGGAAAAGGGATTTGATGTATGATGGGTTAAAAGATACATACCAAATGGTAAAACCAGGGGGAGCTTTTTATTTTTTCCCTCAAGTGCCTTGGGGTACTGATGAAGAATTTGTAACTGCTGCAATTCAAAAGAACCTTCTTATTATCCCTGGCAGTGTCTTTTCCGAGCGTCATACACATTTCCGAATTTCTTATGCTGCCAGCGAAGAGACTATCAAGCGTGGCATAGATATCCTTAAGAGCCTTGCCAGGCAATAACATAATAATGTATAAGAATTAAATATTTTGATTTAATTGAAGATAACTGAGCTATTGAACTGACATTTCGAAAAGGGGTATTTTTTTATAATTTTTATAACTAACTGGCATTGTGTCTGTTACGACTGTAATTGTTTATAGCATAACAACTTACTACACACCTAAAATTCTGGCAGTTCTGTTCTATTCCTCTCAGTTCCGTTGTGTTCGGTCACATTTTGGTCACAGTATGGATTTATTGTATTATGGTTAAATCATACCATAGGATTTTAAATTCATATAAGTTCAACTAATTCTTAAATCTTTAAAATATGTCTTATAAAATCCGCGATCTCTTGAAAGAAGCAAATCAGCATGTACAAGGGCATGAGCACCTATAATAAAATCGCTGAGAATTCGCTGTCTAAAGGTAATAGGGGAATGGCAGTTCTGACAAGTAAGGGTTATTCCTTTTCCACATCGAGGACATTGTAACGAGCGTTTCTTATCTTTTGCATATTTGTTCCATCGGTCACCTGCGATACATAATGCCTCTTTTCACCAGAATAAACAAGTTCTGTTCCAGTATCAGAAAGAAAAGTTCTTAACTCCTTTTCTGACAAAAACAGAGAGGCAAGTTCGGCATATACGATCTCGCTTATGATCAATTGCCCTCTTTCGACATGCTCATCAAGCAACTGTTTTGAATTGAAATAATAATTTTCATCAGGGATAAGGATATCAAGGAATATATTGGTGTCTACTGCGGTTATCACGTTCCTCTCAAGTCCTTAATTATTTCATCAGTTTTTTGCCTTCTATATTTTTTCAGCCTACCTACCCACTTGTCAAAAGGGGATTTCTTTAAAGATTTTCTAATATAGAATGTACCATTTTTTTCTTCAAAGGCTATGTCTTCTCCTGGCCGAATACCAAGTTTATCCCTAATTTCTTTGGGAATAGTTACCTGACCTTTAGAAGTAATTTTTACCGTCAACATAAAGCCTCCTATCGAGTTCCATTATTCGTTAATAACAATAGTATATCAATATCGTAATTTTTTCGTGATTTTATTGAATTACAATTTTATCTTTAACATAATTTCAATGAATTTCCAATAAGATTTTCACGGCTTCAAAAATAGGGATTTTCTTTTTCTCAGGAAATATTACAAGAACTGCCGATGTCTCCTGCATGCCGGGTTTTCAATCAATCCAATCACCCCATTGTGATACATGCCTTTTATTGAATTCATAGTTAATTCCTATGTCTTAAGTAAGTACCATCTACATAGCGGGTGGCTTGACTAGTCCTGAAAGGATGAAAGAAGAAAAACTATAAATTCTTGATTGAGAGTGGTTTCCTGTTTTACCTTGAAAATTAAGGAGTAATCGACATTATATCTATTATATTTGTTTCAATCAATTCTATCTATTCTGATTGAAACTAGCACAGTTACTGTCCAACATTATTTAAAGTATACTTAAGATGTTTTTAAATATCATATGAAGATATGAGGCATCTAACGGACGCGCCTTAACGCGTGCAAAATATAAGAAAATTTCATAAATTATAAGTTTACACTAAGTACCAGAAGATCAAAACCTGTGCACTTTTGCTTTACTGCAGCCGCATTGTATATAGTATCATACATAAGTATTTTTAAAATAATCAATCGCTTGAATAAAATTATGGTGACCTAAGTTGTTAACTATTTTAGATTCATCAATCTTCTTCATCTTAATGAAGATATCTTTTATGTCACATTTAATTTGAGTACTATGTTTAATTATTGCGTTTTCACTTAAATCACTTATTATAGTATCCAACAGATTAAACCGAACAGCACATAATGAAGCTAGACAAAATGAGCCAGGATTTCATTACACCATCACGGACAAACAAGTTTGTCCGTGCCACCCCAAATACTGCCTAAGGTAACGCTTATGCCGACTTCCTCCGCTGATCCAAATTTTGTAGCATACGAAATATCGTTGAAACCAAATCAATCATTGTTTACACTTGAAGTCATGAATATTGAATTTTTTCAATCCATTGCCTTGTCAGTAGCCAATGAACGCTCGGTGGAGGTTGTTTTTCGTAATATAGTGCATGGGTTGGCTGACGACCCTGATGTTGTTCTTACCAGAATTTGGCTTATAGAGCCGGGCGATATATGTCATATCTGCCCCTGGTTGAAAAATTGTCCTGATCAAACTAAATGTTTGCATTTAGTGGCAAGCAATGGCCTATCGATTCATAATAAACAACGTTACACTTGGCTTAAAGGTCATTATAAACGTTTTCCCCTTTATGCTGTTGAGTCAGATAGCATTACTGCAACAGGAAAAATAGGCTATATTGGAGGAACTGGTAAGGCTGTTTTACGTAACGATATAATCGAAAATCCAAACTGGTTGCTTGATCCGGCATGGGCAGAGCGAGAAAAAATAGCCAGTTTTGCCGGTCAACCATTAGTGTTTCGGGATGAAACACTTGGTGTGCTCGCTCTTTTCAGCCGAAAAATGTTGGATCAATCGCACCTGGTCATGCTTCGAACCTTTGCTTGCAATGCTGCATCGGCTATTGCCAATGCCAGAGCCTTTGAAGAAATTGAACAATTACACCGTAAGTTAGAATTGGAAAATGAATATCTCCGCGACAGGGTTCGGGATGTGGATACTTTTGGAAATATTATAGGGCAGAGTTCCGCATTACAAAAGATTCTTCAGCAAATAGAGATGGTAGCACCTACAGACGCAACTGTTCTTATTCATGGAGAATCCGGGACAGGAAAAGAACTCATCGCCCTGGCAATTCATCAACGAAGCAGGAGAAAGAATCGTCCCCTCATTAAAGTCAACTGTGCGTCTATCCCACGCGAACTCTTTGAGAGTGAGTTTTTTGGACATGTAAAAGGTTCATTTACTGGAGCGATTAGGGATCGGATAGGGCGATTTCAGCTTGCAGATGGAGGAACTCTCTTTCTTGATGAGGTGGGAGATATACCCCTTGAACTGCAAAGCAAGTTACTACGTGTGCTTCAGGAAGGCGAGTACGAAAGGATTGGAGAGGAAAGAACCCGCCGGGTAAATGTGAGGGTAATTGCCGCTACCAATCGAGATCTTAAAAAGGAGTTGGAGGCAAAACGGTTCCGGCAGGATCTTTACTTTCGGTTAAGCGCTTTTCCACTGGAAATTGTTCCTCTCCGGAACAGGAAGGAAGATATACCTCTTTTAGCAAAAGAGTTTTTAAAACAGATATGTCAGAGCATGGGACTGAAAGAATTACCTTTGAAAGAAAAACATATTCTTCAACTCCAAAATTATGACTGGCCTGGGAATATACGAGAATTGCGAAATGTGATTGAGCGAGCAGTAATTGTATCGAGAGGAAGGGAGTTACGATTAGATTTACCAGAAATTTCCACTGGAAAAGCCTTACCGATTGTACCCAATTATGTCAAAAGCATAGAACAATCAGGAGAAATCCTAACGTATGAGGATTTAAAAAACCTGGAAAAAGAAAATATTCTGGCGGCTCTTCGCCAGGCAAATTGGAAGGTATCTGGCCCTGGTGGAGCGGCGGAACTCCTCGGCATGAAACCTACCACTCTGGCCTCTCAAATAAAGGCCTTCGGAATTCATAAACGGCCTTAGAGAGTCCTTCGCAATACAGAATTAAGAAATCAACATGAAAATACTGGAATGGACTGGATGCATGTCTTCAAATACATAAAGACCCCCGTAAAATGTTGATTTTTTTGAAAGTATGTATTTGAAATAATCTTTTGCAAAAATACCATGATACATCGAGTTGAATTCATTATGCATGAGAACTCGCATTGCTGTTTTCGTGTAAAATTGAGCAATAAGTCTCCGGTGATATTTTTTCTTTGTTTTCATCGTGCAGGAAAGTTTTATATCGAAAATAATATATGCTGCTGAATAGATATATTATTTTTTCCAGACTGAGTACAATAATGACATAAAGGAAAATTGGTAAGAGAAAAATAACAAATGGTACCAAAAAGAGAGCTGCCAATTTTCTCAATGGAGAGAGTGCTGTTAACATTTTTTTATTCCTTTCTCTAGCCACAAAGACACCATTACATGAAGCGTTTGTGTCTTTGTGGCTTAATCGTTTAAGGCCTTAAATCTTAAATAAACGATCTTATTTTTCTGATAACAGGGTACCTTCATTGCCATCCGATGTCTCTTCGGATTTCAGGTCATTCCCTACCAAACAAATGTCCAGGTATATCTTGCCATTGCTGTCTTTGCTGTATCGGGATTTAATTATGTCTCCAACGCTGACATTAACCGCTTTTATTTTCTGGTCACTGTTGAATTTTACGGCATGGAATACCCTTTCCATAGGTAGTGATATATCTCCGCTAAAAAATTCTGTGTGCTCACAGAAAAATATTTGTTCATCTGTTCCTTTTACATGGAGTACTCCCTTATCGTGATTGATTGAAGTTACTTCACCTTCGATTAAGGCATATTTGTAACTCTTTGTTTCAAAACCCCAATCACCTTTATTCCCATTTGCCGCAAAAACAGAGGTCGATATAAATGATATAAGAGACAGTACCATTATTCCTAAAATACGAGTTTTCATAGTAATTTCTCCTAAGAATTTTGTTTTTTAACAGTACATACTATCTATCATCGCCTTCTTACAATCCTTAAACCTTTCTCCAAATCATCGTCTCCTTTCTGAATAATATTGGGATATACAACGCTATTACATTAATGTTTTCTCGCTTTGTACTTTAAAAAAACAAACCATATGCCAATACCTTTGAACTAAATCTAACAATTTTTATATCAAGCACTTACAACTTTATAAATAACCGGTAAATATGCTTACAAAATTAAGGAAAATAACGAAAAATTAGTTTTTACCTACGATATTTCGTAAAGGAAAAGAGAAGCTGTATTTCGATACAACCAGTATTAGCCTGTATGGTGATTATGAGCAAGAAGAGGGTAAGGATGACATCCTAGGTTACGTATGGTCATAGTAAGGATAAGAGAGTAGACCTCAAGCAGGTGATATTTGGCATGGCGGTTAGTGGAGATGGATGGATTCCCATTACAGACAGGATACATACTCCATGATATACAATGCAATTTCAACACCCTGCATCGCACATGCTATAGTTCATATCAAAATTGTTCATGTTATTATCTCAAAAGGCCTGATATCCAGTCTGAGGATGAATCTTCTGTAAAAGGATTGGCGCTAAAGGAAGAGGTCATCGGCGGAAAAGTTGCTCAGGTGAAGGGTGAAGAAAAGGCTGTTGCAAGGGTAAATTATTTTCGAGGGGAAGATGCATCTCAATGGAAGAGTAATATTTCAACCTATGAGGTGGTAAACCTTGGAGAGGTGTATGAGGGGATAGATCTCCTCACGTGGGTTCAGACCCGTAAGGATGCAAAGATATGTCAACATGGCAAGAGTAGTACAGAGCCTCATCCCCGAGATGAGAATCTCAGATACATAAGAAGTACTTCACTAAGATAGTGGAGGGAGTCCGTACAGAAATTCGAAACATCAATTCCAAATTCTCTTTATGCAAAAATTAATCTGCCTTTTAGCTCAGGAATAGGCCGGCCAAGTTCTTTTGCAGTTTCTATCCACTCCTGGATAATAACTTCAGCATTGGCAAGAGCTTCCTGATACGTAGTTCCGTCTGCTGCACATCCGGGTAATTCTGGCACTTCTGCAATAAATGCCTGATCTTCTTCACTCCAATAGATTATTATTTCATATTTGTATTTATTCATCCCCTTGTTCTCCTAATTTATATTTTACTATTACATTACGAACCTGTTTAGCCTGATAATGCTTTGATTTATTACTTTTAGGTTGTAAATTAAGTATTTCCACAACATCATCTCTTGTAAATATATGATGACTGCCCTTGATTCTCTCTGTAAAACCTATATGTTTCAACAAGCTACATAACCCATCAAAAGGAATATTTGCATCCGAAGTTCATCGTAAAATTTGATTCAGAAGTTTCTCATGTTTGCTCATTCAAAAAATTATAATGCATGAAATGGATTTTGTATATCATTCCTACTCGTTACAGAATTATAGGTAGGGTGGATTAAACGAAGTGAATCCACCATTTTATCCTCTTATTTTTGTGTTCTTTTTTTTAGCCATTTTTCAAGAGAACTTTGGCTTTCTCCTGAACGCCGGCCAGCTAATATGCCTTCCATGCTAATATCTTCGTCAAGGTCTGGCCAATGGATCCCTTCTCCATCTCCAATGAGTTCGTAATTTTCCAATTCTTGTTTCTTGGCGTTAAACAAGCGAGGATACCAGACAAGAGGTACAGATATACTTCTTCCATCAGTAAGATAAACGATAAAAGAATCTTCTGTAAAAACAACCTTTTGAGCAAGGCATTCATGCTCAAGTACTAAAGTACTCATTCCATTTCTCCAGAAATATATCTTTATTTTCTTCTATTAATTTATGGATTTTTATAAGATCATGATCACTAAATCCTTTAGATTTTTGTAATCGTACAGGATTTAACCAAAATTTTGCCGTAAATCTTTCTTGCCTAACATGAATATGGGGTAGTCCGTTCTTATCACTAGTACACTGTCAATATAATTCATGATAATACGGTTCAACTGCATGTGGCTGTGTCATTGCGAGGGTATTGTCCGAAGCAATCCCCTGGATATCTCAAAAGAGATTGCTTCGGGAAAATACCCCTCGCAATGACACATACGAGAGAGTCTATTATGATAAATTAAGTTGACAGTGTACTAGAATAAAAGAAAAAATGATAAGGACCAATATTTGCAACAGTTGGCATTTTTTAATTAGTAAGCCTAACTATTTTAATCTATAAAATTTATTCCTAAATTTAAAACGTTTTAATTATATGTTATATAGTTAAAATTTAAAAGAAATATTCGAATTTCTTGAATTCATAAAAAGTTACCGAAGGCTTAGAGACTGCCTGAAGAGTCCATATGTGAGTTGAGAATTATCTATCAGGTGGATTCGCTCCGCTTAATCCACCCTACTCGTAACTATAACCACATCTCTCAGATTGAACACGGACAAACCATCCATGTTCAAGACATACAGGGATATGGTTTGTCCGTGCCATCCCGAATGCTGCTTAAGGTAACGCTTATGCCGACTTCTCCCGTTGATCCAGTCCAGAATACGGCGCAAAACCGGAGTAGGAGAGAATCTTGTGTTCGCTCGGTTATGAAAAAACACACCGGTGTTGGATTTGCATAATCTCCAGTAGTTCTCCCTGTCATTCCC
>JABWAQ010000032.1 GCA_013360945.1 Candidatus Brocadia sp. | reverse complement strand
ACTAAGGGGGAACTCCAAAATCCCCCTTAGTAAAGGGGAACTTAGGGGGTTGTTTCTTTAACTATGTGTTTTGGTTGCGGCAAAGCCGCGCTAGGTATTCCCTGCTTCCAATCGCTCTATCGACCCAAGGTCAGGGATAGAACGTCGGCACCATATTTATGAGACGGTTTTACAAAAGGCGGTAAAGGCTGCGGTTCGTGCCGCAGGAATCAATAAACCGGCAAGTTGCCATACCTTCCGACACAGCTTCGCTACGCACTTACTTGAAGATGGTTATGATATTCGCACGGTGCAGGAATTGCTCGGTCACAAAGACGTTTCCACCACGATGATCTATACCCATGTTCTTAACAAGGGAGGGAAAGGGGTACGGAGTCCGCTGGATGGGATTATGACGGACTATTGATTGATAGTAAGAACATGTCTCTTTTCTTAAGAAATGGGAGTATGAGGGCACACCTTGACAGGTTGTCCGAGAATTCACTTTTTTGTGATTTCGCTGGTAAAAATTTGTCTCTTGCCCAGTTGATGTGTGTCACTTCCCAAGGAGGGTTGATGGTCGCCCATTTTTAAAGTTACTATATTACCTTCACTTTTTGTTTTGTATTAGTTCGGGGTTAATTCTTACTGCCCGCTCAATTTCTCGATATCTTCGGGCAAATTACCCAAGTCCTCTTCAATGATTCCCCGCACTATTCTGTCGTCAATGGTATCGTAACCATGTGCAAGAATATTCCTGAAAGATACCATGTTGCGATAGTTTCTTATCTTCTCAAGTACGACAGCATCTTCATTTTTGATTCTGTTCAGCGCTTCTCCAATGATCTCAAACTTTCTCTCGACGCCACCCCGGAGTAATTCATTCTGCTCGTAATCTTCAAACTTCTTCCCGTGCACAAATTGAAAATAGCTAAAGCTGCTTCTTTGATGTCAAAGAGATACTTTAGGATTTCATCCCTCATAGATGGTGATTTTTTCCTTTAATACATGGCGGCGAAAATATGGATTCCTTAGTCCATTTATTGTAAGCAGATCAACTTCGCAATGCAAAGTATCCTCAAGCCGATGAAGCATTCCAAAGTACCTTTTTGCAGGATTTAAAGCAGGGTTCTCAAATTCAACGAGCAAATCTACATCGCTCCCCGAAGTCACTTCTCCACGCGCAAGCGATCCAAAGATATCCAATTTTTTAACATGAAACTCCCTACAAGCTGGAATCGCAACCTTCTTAATTTCTTTTAACGTCATTAGTTTTTCCTCCATACAAAACCACAATTCAAAATGAATCAAAAAGGGGATCGGGTCTTTATTGTTTACAAATCTGCCTCAACTCTTTTACTAATCCGGGAAAGATGTTTATCACCTTTCATTTTTCTTTTGTCCGGATTTCTGCCTCCGTTGCACTACTTCTGATGGCCATTTCAAGCCGGGATTAAAACTGTCAATTGAGTATGATGCCTTTGGAATTCTCTCGGGACATTGATTTTACACCGCTATTGTTTCAACCATTTTCCATTCCTTGGATTTTTGAGATACCTGCCATAAATCGTAATTTTGCTGCAAATTTAGCCACAACTAATGATAATCTATATAATCAACATTGTATGCATCATTAGTTACACATGTCAAAGGTAAATCGTTTTGCTTGCCGCTGGAAGTAAACGGTGTCATAACACAAATAAGGGAGAAACCCCGGTACTTTTGTATGTATTCTGCTGTAATGAGATGTGCACCATCTCAGCGGGGCATGGGGGTCGGATTAGTGATTCTCTTTCCCAAGGCAGCACTTTTTATATTTCTTCCCGCTTCCACAGGGGCAAGGTTCATTTCTGCCGGTTTTAGGAGCATTTCTGATAATAGTGTGGGCTTTATGATCATTTTGCATGGTATCCCCGGAGGTTTGGTGATCAACATCTTCATCCTGCCCGCTCTTTGTCGGTTTTCCAAAGAAACTTCTTTTCCTTTCTTCCGCCTTAGCCCGTCTTTGCATGACAGCCTCTTTCCACTCCTCATACTCGGGGATGCGTTCTTCCATGATAGTGCATGCAATTATTAAGTCCTCCTGCAAATCGGTTATAAAAGGCTCATAGGTTTCATCTATGATAAGTTTGCGAACGGCCTCCAATCCATCGTAGGCAAAATTGTTTAATAGCGCCAAGCCAAGCATTGTCCTGATTCCATAGTCCTCTTCTTTCTCTAAAAACGCACGTGCCCTTTCTACCGACAAATCCGAATGAATGTATCTGAAAATACCGGATGCGTAAGAACGAAAGTGCGAATCTGCATCGGAAAACACCGCAGACACCGCTTCAATAACAGAGTCGTTCCCGATCCTGGACAATGCATACATACATTCTTCTGCCAGGAAATCGCTGTCTATTTTAAGTTTTTTAATGATAAGGGGGATGGCAGGCCCTAATCGCATTTCACCCGCCAAAGCTACCACCAGGGGCTCCATCCATCTCATTGGGTTATTCTCAAAATCATTTATTTCTTCAGCAAGGAGCGAAACGATACGATCACGATATCTTTCTCCGTCTCTCGACAGGGCTTTTATTATTTGAAACGCATGACCAATATTAACCTCATTAATATACCGTTTGGTTTTGTTTGCCTTGCAAAAATCTTCCAGGGCTTTCCAGCAGACGTCTCCACCCCATGAGTGCATATCGATGCGTTTCATAATGCTTTGTTTGAGATCGGCAGACAAGCCGCCGGATTCCAATATTTCAGCTTTCTGTTGAAGCAGTAAGGCAGGATCGGCTCCTGCCAAAACCCTGCCCAGGCTATAGAAATAATTAGCCTGATCCATGTCCGCTTTATTGACGTCTCTGCTTAACTCGTTCAGCATCCAATGAATGGTTGCATCGGTTTGTGGTAAATCACAGGCACGTCCAACGACTGGATACGAATGTTCCCATCCGTATTTTTCGATAGCTTCAATTACAAGAGGCATGATGGTCTTATCATTGGTGAACGATTTCGAAAAATAAGCTATTGCCGCATCCCTGACTTCACTTTCGGGATGGAGAATGGCTTGCTTAACTTTACTTTCTGGTAATCTTGTCATCATTTTTCAACTCTATAAAATTTTTAACAAAGTAATGTCAAAGGATTGATGTTTATTTACCAACCATGAATGGCCATCACAGTGTTATAAGCGCCATACACAGCCGGTAAAGGATGTTGCTCTCCTTTTGAAACAATTGGGGTTTACGCTTCATGAACAACCATCGTTCAAGTTTTATGCATCTAAACAGGTCGATCGGGTGCATTCCCGATTTTTTGTAAATCTGATTAACCTGGTAGGGTGGGCATCGCCCACCAAACATCTCGTTCACGTTGCCTATTTTTTGGTGGGCGATGCCCACCCTACTCCATATGGTAAGGCCGCCTTGCCGCTACAATTTTATACGATATACCCAGTTATGCCGTTCGTTCATTTTTTTACAAAAAATTGGGAATACACTCGGTCGATCTGTAGTGCCGACCTTTTGCATGATCCATTGATTTTCCTTGCTCAGCAGGTTGCATACCCCTCGAATTGCGAAAGCCGGGGTAGTTCCCAAGCTAAGCTACCCGCTATGCGAGTGGGCGCTGACTTTGGTTGCCTTAAATAATCATCATGCAATCACCGTAACTGAAAAACCGGTAGCCTTTATCTTTGGCGGTTTCGTAAGCATTCATGATATTTTCCCTCCCTGCAAAGGCGCAAACCAATAAGAGCAATGTGGTTTTGGGAAGATGAAAATTGGTAACTAAAACATCGACATATTGAAAAATGCAGGGGGGGTAGATAAACAGATTCGTCCAACCGGAAAATTGCGGTGTTTTACCGGTCATAGCAATTGTCTCCAGAACGCGGCAGGAAGTGCTCCCCACGGCAACCACACGCCTGTTTTGCTCCCGGGTCTTTCGTATTTTTTGAATAATTCCCGGCGAACATTCGTAATATTCCTTGTGCATGGAGTGTCCCCGAATATCGTCTGTTTTGATGGGTAAAAAGGTTCCCACGCCCACATGCAGGGTAACAAATTCAATTTCTACTCCGTGCCGTTTTATCTTCTCAAGGGTTTTCTGGCTAAAATGCAAACCGGCCGTAGGCGCGGCAATTGCCCCTTCTTTTTGAGCAAATACCGTCTGATAGCGTTCTTTATCCAAAGGCGATGAATCTTCATGGATGTTGCGTTTTATATAGGGTGGCAAGGGCATTTTCCCGATGCAATCGAGGATTTCTTTCACATCATTTTTTTTATCAAATTCGATAAGCCATGAGCCATCTCCGGCCTTATCGAGCAGCCTTACCGGGATGGTGTTGTTCTCAGTATATATTTCCTCACCAATTTTTAACCTTGCATTTGATTTAATGAGTGCCTTCCACCGTCCTTCCCCTATCTCTTCAGTGAGTAATAATTCAAGAAATGCACCGCTGATCCTTTTCCCCGGTATCGATGCAGGCATTACCCTGGTATTGTTCAGGACTAACAAATCACCGGGGTAAAGATAGTCGGTAATTTCGTGAAATGTGCGATGTTCGATCCTGCCTGTGCCTCGGTACAAGATCAACAGCCTTGCATCTTCGCGGTTTTCTAAGGGTTTTTGAGCGATTAATCCCCTGGGAAGGACGTAATTATAGTCGGATAATTTGGCAGAGAATTTTATCGGTTGAGATATGACGCTATTCATTTGTTTATTCAAAATATCATAACACGTTAAAAAAATATTATCAAGTTGTATAAGCATAACAAATTGTAAAAAAGTTATTTTAAAATATGAAAATATTTTTGCAATAAATTTCCCGCAGGACAGCACAATATATGGTATTCTCTTGAGTTAATATTGCAACATCTTGGATACGAAAGAGATATACATTACTGATCCGGGAAGTGGTAATAAAAATATATCTTGACAAATAAATAAAAAAGTTTATTGTCATAGGCGACAGTGGTATAAAGTGGTGAAAAGTGGGGAGCTAAAAAATGTTCACCGGTGAGTACCATCATACGATTGATGACAAAAATAGACTGGCCATACCAGCACTTCTTCGCGATGCGATAAATGCGAAGGTGGATGGAAAGGGATTTTTTATTACTCGTGGGCTCGATACATGTTTGTTCATGTATACACCCAAGGAATGGCAGAGTGTCGTTTTTAGAATCGAACAACTCTCTTTTACGAATAAAAAGGCGCGCCAGTTCCAGCGCCTTTTTTTTTCCAAAGCACAGAAAATCCCCGATTGTGATCAGCAGGGACGCATACTGATCCCCCAATATTTGAAAGATGTTGCCAGGATACAAAAGAATGTTGTGATCGTTGGAGTAAGCAGCCGTATCGAGATTTGGGATGAAAATACCTGGAAGGATTTTGAGTCGCAACATAACAAGGGATTCGAGGAGATTGCAGAGGATTTGTTCCAATTGGGTTTTCCGACCGCTGACGCAAGGCAAATACAGTCTCCAACGTTATAAAAGTTAGATGAAATGGATGATATAACAAATAACCTCCTTCACGAACCTGTGATGGTGGAAGAAGTGTTGGATTACCTGTGTCCGCATCCGGGACAAATCATTTTAGATGGCACGGTGGGAAATGGAGGGCATGCAAGCAAAATTATGAACGGAATAAGCCCAAATGGCTTGTTAATCGGTATTGATAAAGATGAGGAAATTTTGCAAATGGCAAAACAATATCTATCAAAAGCGGGATGCCCTTTTAAGCTCTACCATGCGGATTATTCCAATGTTGACGAGGTTTTACGGCAAGCGGGGACTGATGGGGTTCATGGTGTGCTTCTTGACCTGGGGGCTTCCTCTTTGCAGTTTAATCAGTCGGAGCGGGGTTTTAGTTTCGCAAAAGAGGGTCCGTTGGATATGAGGATGGATCGCTCTCAGGCTGATACTGCACGGGATCTGATCCAGAGGCTTTCTGAAAAGGAATTGGAAGAATTACTGAATACCTATGGAGAAGAGCGGTGGTCAAGACGGATTGCAAGGGCTATTCGGAAAGAAGAGAAAGAAGCAGGTATTACTTCAACAAGACAGTTGGCCGCCATAATTGAACGTGTTATACCCAGAGGTAAAAGTAAAATTCATCCCGCAACAAGGGTATTCCAGGCGCTGAGAATTGCGGTAAATAAGGAGTTGGAAAGTTTAGAGGTTTTCCTGAATAAGATTCATAAACATATGCTGATTGGCGCTCGCATTGTAATTATAAGCTTTCATTCCCTTGAGGACCGGATTGTAAAGAACACCTTTGCAGAGAGGGCGAATCAGGGGATATTCAAGATACTCACAAAGAAGCCAATAACTCCCGGTGAGGTGGAAATACAAAGAAATATTCGATGCAGGAGCGCAAAACTTAGATCTGCAGAAAGGATTTAGTATGGGTCTGTCGAGGATATTAGCAATGTTTATTATTGCCATCGCAATGGCGCTGTTTGTGGTATGGGAAAGGAATAAAATTATAGAGATAGGATACCAGGTAGCTAAACTGCAAAGGAATTGTGATGAGTTATCAGAAAAGAACAGAAAACTGAGCTATTACGTCGGCCGGTTAAAATCCCCTGAAAATATTGTCTCTAAGGTGCAATCGTTAAAGCTGCCTCTTGTTCTTCAAGGAGATTTATCAGGGGTAATGATTGCGGGTCATAGAAAACTGCAAGAGAATGTAATAAGTGCGATGAAAACGAGCGCCAATAAAGACTTATATTCCCAAAAGGAGATGGTATTACATGGTTGTTCGTCGCGTTATTAAAAATCCCTGAGCATCAAAATAGAGAAGAATCGCCTTCTTAAGATGATGACAATTACCAAATGAGTCAACTCCTTGCCGCAACGGTAAGGGTTGTTGTGCATACATCTTAAGGGCAACGGTTGTGTGTGTATATGTGGGCCCTCCTCCCGGACGCTTTCGGGGCAAAGTTGTTTCGTCTCGAAAGCGTCCGTAAAAATATTTTTATAATGATTGTTGTGTTTTCTTACAACTCTGTGGAATTGCCAACGTGATGCCTTTAAAAAGACACAAATTTTGGACGAATATTACGGGCGTTTTTCTCATGATGGCCTTTATCGTGCTCGCCGTCCGTGTGGGGCGTATTCAGTTAATTGAACATGATAAATATAGTAAACTGGCGAAGGTCCAGCAGTGTAAAAAGATTGAGCTGCCTGCCAGAAGAGGTCCAATCTTAGACAGAAACGGAAGTAAGCTTGCCGAATCTTTACAAGTGGGTTCTATTTATGCGGATCCAACTGAGATCGAAGATGTTTCTTCTGTGGCATATCATTTAAGCAAGGTTTTGAAGCTTAACTCATCAAAGGTGGCCAAACTGCTGAATAAAGACAAGCGATTTGTTTGGATCAAACGGAAAGTTAGTGATGAAGAACTCGGTGCAGTTGCAAAATTGTCTTTAAAAGGGGTTTATATAAAACACGAATATCACCGTTTTTATCCGAATGAACGGCTGGGAAGTCATGTTCTTGGATTTACCAACATTGATGAGAAGGGTCTCGAGGGTATTGAACTGTCATTTGATGGTGTATTGTCCGGGGAATCAGGATATAAACTGATCGTTCGGGATGCATTGCAACGTCAAATTATCACGCCGGATGCAGAGATACAATTGCCCAGGCATGGGAATACGGTTGTATTGACAATTGACGCTAATGTACAGCGCATTACTGAAGAGGAGTTGGAAATCGCTTGCGAGAAATGGGCGCCCTCCTCGGCAACGGCGGTTGTTATGGATCCGATGACAGGTGAAGTGCTGGCCATGGCCAATTATCCCACGTATGACCCCAATCATTTCAAGAAATATTCTCCGAATGCCAGAAGAAATCTGGCTATTACTGATTGTTATGAACCGGGTTCGTTAATGAAACCCCTCGTGATCTCAGGTGTATTTGAACAAGGCATAGTGAAACCCAACGATGTGTTTTTTTGCAATAATGGCACTTTTGAAATAGAAGGCAGGATTTTGCATGATACTCATGGAGGACATGGCAACCTTACTGTTTCTGAGATTATTGCATTTTCAAGTAATATAGGAATGGCAAAGATAGGCATGCTTATGGGAAATGAAAAGATGTACCGGTATCTTAATCAATTCAATTTTGGAGAAAGAACAGGTATAGAACTCCCGGGAGAAATTGGGGGTATCTTTCGTCCTTTAAAGCAGTGGTCAAAAAAATACTCCCTCATATCTATTTCAATAGGGCATGAGATTGCCGTTACTCCGCTACAGTTTGTTACGGCTTTTTGCAGCATTGCAAATGGGGGATTATTGCTCAAGCCAAAAATAGTAAAATCAACGGTAAGCAACAACAACGAAATCATAGAAGTATCACCGTGTCCGGAATCCGCCGGGCGTGTAATGAGCGCAGACGTTGCGCGCTCTATAATGAATCCTATATTAATCAAGGTTGTGACAGAGGGTACAGGGAAAAATGCAAACCTTTTGGAATACAATGTTGCCGGAAAGACCGGGACGTCACAGAAAATCTATGGCGATGGGGGACGGTATTCTCATGAAAAATATGTGGGTTCTTTTATTGCTTACGCCCCTGCGGAGCGCCCTCGCATTTGCGTGTTAGTTATGATTAATGAACCTCAGAATGGCGCATACTATGGTGGCACTGTTGCGGCCCCCGTTGTGGGAGAAATTATTCGGCGAACGCTCGTTTATCTTGGTGAGGAGCCCTTAAAGTTTAAAATGGCAATGCAGTAGGCGCATCTTATGGGGAATTTATATTCCATGAAAAGGAGGTGGCATGCGATTTTGATGGCTTGAAAGAGAAAGATATTATGTGATAAAGTATTTTAAAGCTCCGTTTTGCAACGGCATGAGCGGAGCGGAGGAAAGATATGATAACACAAAAAGAAATTGAAAAGCAGAATTTTATTTTATGGTATAGTTTGTATGCCACAGAAAAAGAACTTGAAATGGCCCGAACTCATAATAGGAAAATCCTGGACAGACTTTTACAGGAATATGCTGAGGAAGTAGAGAAGGTTAACAGGACCAGGTATTTGTACGAACGGATTATTCAATCAAAGAGTATGAAAACACAGGGTTTTGATGTAACGCTGAAAATAAATTATTTTTCTTATCAAAGAAAGAGCAGATTTTTGCTGAAAGCAAATTAGTTGCCTATGAAATTGAGTGAGCTTTGTTCCTGTTTGAAAGAATACAAATCTTGCGACTTTGCTGAAAAGAAAGTGTATGGCATAACACAGGACTCACGCAAAGTAAAAGAGGGTTATGTATTTGTTGCCATCAATGGACATAAGGTGGATGGGCATGATTTTATTATTGAAGCAATAGAAAAAGGAGCTGCCGCTCTTGTTGTGGGGAAAAAAATCGAAGTAACTTCACAAATACCCCGGATTACCGTATCGAATACACGCTATGCCCTGGCAGCCCTGAGTAACCGGTTTTATGGTGAACCTTCTTCTCAAATGATTGTGGTCGGTATTACGGGAACGAATGGCAAAACGACCACTTCGTATCTTACAAAATCAATCATTGAGGCTTCAGGCAGCAAGGCAGGACTGATTGGTACTATACAATACCAGATAGGCGATAGGGTGATACCGGCACAGGAGACAACTCCTGAGTCAGTTGAAATACAGGGTTATCTCTCTGAAATGCTTAAATCAGGCATAAAATATGCCGTAATAGAGGCATCCTCTCATGCCCTCTCTCAGCACCGGTTAGATGGGGTTCGTTTTAGTTCTGCAATCTTTACGAATTTATCCGTGGAGCATCTCGATTATCATGTAAATATCAGGGACTATAGAGCAGAAAAACTTAAACTCGTGAAAGGACTGGGTACAGAGGCATTTACAATATTAAATGCAGATCATAATGCGAGCAAACATTTTGCCGGGTGCACGAAATCAAGGGTAGTTTGGTATGGTATAAAGAAAAAGAATGCGGATGTGACGGCCGAAATAATACACATGGGCGCTGATGCAACACGGTTTTTACTGAGTTCCCCCTGGGGCAAAATAATTATGAACGTAAATTTGGCAGGCAAATACAATGTTTACAATGCATTGGCTGCGGCTGCCAACGCATTGGCGCTGGGTTTTAAAATTGATACGATAAAATCGGGCATTGAATCTTTAAGCGGAGTACCTGGTCGCCTGGAAAAAATTGATTGTGGTCAGGATTTTCATGTCTATATTGACTTTGCACACACACACCAGGCGCTGCAAGTTGTTCTGAGTGCCCTTCGGGGGGTAACAACAGGGCGTATTATCCTGGTCTTTGGGTGCGGAGGAGACAGAGATAGAAAGAAAAGGCCGAAGATGGGGCACATTGCAGAAAAATATTCAGACCTTTTCTGGATAACGAGTGATAATCCACGTTCCGAAGCCCCTCATAATATCATAAGCGAAATTCAAAAAGGGGTGAGGAAGGAAGGTTGTTTCCGGGTGCAGGCCGATAGAAGAATCGCCATTGAAGAGGCCCTTTCGGAAGCAAAAAAGGGTGATGTTGTAATCATTGCAGGAAAGGGTCACGAACAATATCAGATATCAAAAGGTACCATGATTCCCTTTGACGATCGTGAGGTTGTCAGGCAAATCTTGCAGGACAATATGGTATTGCATCTTTAAATGATCAAAGCAATTAAATGGAAGTCCTATCTCTTGATGAGGTCGTAAAGGCTGTCTCCGGGCGCATCGTATCTGCTGATGCAAATACAACGGTGAGAGGTATATCCACAGATAGCCGTAACATCCGGAAGGGTGATTTATTTTTTGCACTCAAAGGAGAGCGGTTTGATGGCCACCAGTTTGTCATGCAGGCGATGGATGCCGGGGCAGTGGGTGCAGTTATTTCAAGCGAAATTACCTTGTATGGGGCATGTAAGAGCTTCCCGGTAATCCGGGTAGGTGACACGGTAACGGCATTAGGTGATTTGGCAGGATATTATCGTCAAAAATTGGATACGGAGATTGTTGGGATTACCGGGAGTAACGGTAAAACCACGACAAAGGAGATGACACATTATTTGTTGTCTCATTTTGGTCCGGCAGTAAAATCACAAAAAAGCTTTAATAATTTTATTGGTGTACCGGTAACGATATTTGAAATAGAAAACAGGCATCGATACGGCGTGCTTGAGATGGGTACAAATGCCCCCGGAGAAATTAGGCGTTTGTCTGAGATCGGTACCCCGGACATTGCAGTAATTACGAATATATCAAAAACGCACCTGGAGGGTCTTGGAAGCATTGAGGGCGTTGCGTCGGCAAAGGGTGAAATACTGGAAAATCTCCGCAAGGACGGGGTCTTTGTGTACAACAGTGACAATCCCTGGTGCGTCAGGATTGCCAGTGGATTCAAAGGAAAAATGGAGAGTTTTGGGTTTGGTCCGCAAGCACAAATACGATGTACTGATGTAAAGAAAAAGGGCGAGGGATATACTTTGGTAATGAATGGATGCTTTGAAGTTTATATCCCAATTCCAGGGTATCACAATATTAGTAACTGTCTGGCATCATTCGCGATTTGCCATGCATTAGGGCATAATATTTACGATCTGAAGGATGCCTTTTCATCCTTCAAACTACCCCAAATGAGGATTGAGCATCAACGCATCGGAAACATTACATTGATTAACGACGCGTATAATGCAAATCCTGAGTCTGTACGTGCTGCGCTCGAATATCTTGACGGAATCGATGTGAGAGGCAGAAAGGTGTTTGTTTGTGGAGATATGCTGGAACTGGGAAACGAGGCTTTTCAATTACATAGGGAAATTGGAGAAACGGTTGCTCGTCTCAACATCGATTTATTATGGACGGTGGGAGAACATGCATTTGAAATTGCAAAGGCGGCAAAATTGTCAGGTATGCCTGAAAAACAAGTCGCCAGTTTCAAGAACGTTGACGATATTGCAGTGTCTGAAATAAGTGAGTTTAAGGAAAATGATACGGTATTAATCAAAGGTTCCCGGGGTATGCGTATGGAAAATATTATAGAGAAGTTCCGGAAATGTCTATAAAGCCTACAGTAATCCATAGCTGTTTTTGACGGGGAACAATATGATGGATAGGCAAAAAAGGGTATTAAATAACGAAGATACTTCTTGCGGAAGATAATGAAGTTACCGCGGGTGTTCTTACTGAAAAGTTAACGTATTAAAAATTATCACAAAAGAGGGTAAAAGGGTTTTGCTATACAGTTTGTTTTCTTCAATACATTCACTGGAAGTATTTAAATATATATCTTCACGTTCGTGTCTGGCTGCTTTTACAGCGTTTTTTATCAGTATATTTTTTGGCCAATGGTTTATCAGGAGACTTCGTGCTTTAAAGGTCGGTGAGGATACAACAAAAACAGACTCTGAAGAACTCAGACGTATGCATTTTGATAAAAAAAATACACCAACGATGGGCGGGATTATCGTAATTGTCTCCATCCTAGTTTCCACTTTACTTTGGTGTAATATTTACAACGAGTATGTTCTCTTATTATTGTTTACGTTGATATGGTTTGGTGTACTGGGGTTTATTGATGACTATATCAAACTTACACAGAAAAATGCGGCGGGTTTAACTGATGTTTCAAAACTACTGTTTCAATCAGCGTTGGGGCTCATTTTGGGGTTGGTACTTTACTTCCATTTCAACAAGTTTACATGGGGTACACAACTTGCAATTCCTTTTTTAAAGGATTTTAATTCAGACTTAGGACCCTTCTACATATTGGTTGTCGCCCTTTTTGTAGTGGGAATGTCCAATGCGGTGAATCTTACCGATGGTCTGGATGGTTTGGCAATAGGGTGCAGCATCATAGCGGGAATAGCTTTTGCGGTTATTGCCTATATTACAGGCAGGGGTGATTTTAGTAATTATTTGAGGATTCCCTATATTCCAGGAAGTGGGGAATTAAGTATTTTTTGCGCTGCACTTGTGGGGGGAGGGTTAGGATTCTTGTGGTATAATTGCTTCCCCGCACAGATTTTTATGGGGGATACAGGCTCATTAACCTTGGGAGGTATACTGGGATTAATTTCCATTATTGTAAAACAAGAGGTGTTGATGATTATTATATGTGGTATCTTTGTTGCGGAGGCAGTTTCTGTCCTTATGCAGGTTTCCTTCTATAAAATGACAAAAAAAAGAATTTTCCGTTGTGCCCCTTTGCACCATCATTTCCAGTTTAAAGGATGGCCTGAGTCAAAGATTACCCTCCGTTTTTGGATAGTTGCCGTCCTGCTGGCGGTATTTAGTTTTCTGTTATTATGAAGGGGAATTTGTCCGTGAAACCATGGCATTTTATTATATATATTGTGGTTGCTTTATTGGGATTTAGTATTGTCACTGTGTACAGTACCGATATGGTAACTTTAGGGGCAAGTGGAAATGGCTATCAGTTTATGAAGCATCTTTTGTGGATACTCGTAGGTTCGGTGTTATTGATTGCAATGGCAAATGTAGATTATCATTATTTGCAGAAATTGAGTATCCCCATTCTTGTCGTGTCCTTTATTTGTCTTTCGCTGGTATTATTACCCGGCATAGGCACGGTTACCAACGGTGCCCGTAGATGGATTCGGTTCAATCATTTTTTAGGTATACAACCATCGGAATTTGCAAAGTTGGCGATTATCATATTTATTTCAGATTATATTGCAAAAAATCATGGTCGCATGTCAGAATTCAAATGTGGTTTCATAATACCCATTGGCGTTATGGCATTAACAAGCGCCCTTGTGATGATGGAGCCAGATTTTGGGACTGCTGCATTCATTGCAATACTATCTTTGATCATGCTTATCGCTGGTGGAACAAGAATTATCTTTGTGTTTTTTACTGCCCTGGCTTTTACGCCTTTCATACACAAAATGTTGTTTGAGGTTTCGTATAGAAGAGAGAGGTTGATGGCCTTTCTTGACCCATGGAAAGACCCGTCTGGTACGGGGTATCACATAATTCAGTCGTGGATTGCCCTTGGTTCCGGTGGTTTGACAGGATTAGGGATTGGGGGCAGCAAGCAAAAACTACTTTTTTTACCGGAAAGCAATAGCGATTTTATATTTACCATTTTGGGTGAAGAGTTTGGTTTTCTTGGAGTACTTGCTATCATAACCCTTTTCTCATTATTAGTATGGCAAGGGTTAAAGATAGTACATACCGTCAGGGATGTGTTTGGATTCTTTTTGGGGCTTGGGATTACGGTGATGTTTGGGTTACAGGCAATTATTAACATTGCGGTTGTCTCCGGCAATGTACCGACGAAAGGTATTCCTCTGCCTTTTGTTAGCTCGGGGGGGTCTGCTTTGCTGTTTTCAATGATAGGGATTGGCATACTGGTTAATGTTGCAAGGCAGTCTGCTGTATCAGAAACTCCGGCGTTGTCAATTGACCGGGTGGCGCGATCGGGGCAGAAAGTGGAGAAACAATCGCCAGTGAGAATCTGGCATAAGATAATATCGAATGTTGCAAATTTTTCCTGGCGATTGGAGGGGCGTACGTAGGGTAGATTGTGTATAATTTTTATACTGGCTCTTAAAGAAAAGGGGTATAAAAAATGAAAGTAATTTTTGCGGGGGGTGGTACCGGTGGACATCTGATGGTGGGCTTGAGTATAGCCGAAGAAATTCGCTCCAGGTTTCACGAGGCAGAGATTATTTTTTTTGGGACAGGGAAAGAGTTTGAAAGGCGGTGCGTAGAACAGCAGGGATTTCAGTATCGGCAAATACGTGCTGAAAAATGGGAAAAAGCATACAAGCATATATTTACCTTTATTGGTGTAACGTTTGTTGGTATTATTGATTCACTCTTTGTAATCAGAAAATTTAACCCTGATATTGTGGTTGGTTTGGGTGGATATGCATCAGTTGCTCCAATTCTTGCTGCAAAATTACTGGGCATCCCTTCTGTGTTACTGGAACAAAACGTGATTCCGGGGAAGGCGAATCGGTTTTTAGCCAGATGGGTAGATGAGGTGTATTGTCACTGGCGTGGACTGCTCAAATGGTTTAACAAAGCAAAGGTTGTCCGTGTGACGGGTACGCCAATTCGTAAGGAAATCCTGTTGAGTCAAAAGAGACATTCAGCCGGGAAATTCGGGCTGAGTTCTTCTAAAAAAACAATATTGATTACGGGAGGGAGTCAGGGTGCACAGGCAATCAATGAGGTTGTGGTAAGAAGTTTACCTCAATTAGAAACGTTTTCTAACGACTTACAAATAATCCACTGCACGGGTGAATACGGGTACGAGGCGGCAAAGGCCGCGTATAAACAAACGAAGATTGGTGCATTTGTTTGTAGTTTTCTGGATGATATGGGCGCTGCTTTTCGTATGGCAGACATAATTATTTGCAGGTCAGGCGCTACGACAATTGCGGAAATTACCGCTGTCGGTATTCCCGCTATATTAATACCATATCCGTATGCTGCGGATAATCATCAATACTGGAATGCGATAGAATTGGTAAGTAATGGAGGGGGGTATTTATTGCAGCAGTTTGATTTGACACCTGAAAAAATCGTGGAGATTATTACGGATCTTTTCAGCAATAAAGAGAAGTATGATAGGATGAAGATGTTTAGCAAAGGGATGGGAGTCCCTAATGCAGCAGTGAATGTTGTCGATAATATTTGCAGGGTGATTGGTATAAAGAGCATGCAATTTGCGCTGATTGTTGGCTAAATTTTCGTTTCATCATAAACCTATATGATTCGTTATTTTACATAGAGATTAGAGATATAGGATTGAGGCTTGTCGTGGTATGAAGCGATGGTAAATCTCAGGCGATACTGATTATTTCCAGAAAAAAAGGGGAAACAATGCCATGAATTTTTCAGAAGGTATAGACCGGATACAGGCACCTGCATCGTCATTAGAAAAACAGATTAATTGTCGGCCTTTACGTGGAAATTGCGTATACTTTATTGGTATAGGTGGTATCGGGATGAGCGCCGTTGCACGTATCCTCATTCACGAGGGGTGTATTGTAGCCGGTTCGGATACCCAGACGTCTTCGCTGACTTCAACGCTGGAAGAAATGGGAGCCAAGATCAATACAAGGCAAGATGGAAGTTTTATGCCGGCGGAAACGGATATGGTAGTAGTATCGGCGTCTATTTCCGAAGATAATCCAGACCTTAAAACTGCCCGTAAAATGGGCATAAAGGTGGTGAAATACTCTCAAATACTTGGTTCATTAATGAAAGAAAAACGTGGTATTGCGATCAGTGGCACTCATGGGAAGACGACAACCAGTGCAATGATCTCTACGATATTAAAGACGGCCGGTCTTGATCCGACATTCGTCATCGGTGGGGAGGTGCCGGATATTGGTGGCAATGTACATCTGGGACAGGGGAATTTGTTTGTAGCGGAGGCATGTGAATATGACCGATCGTTTTTAAATCTCACGCCACAAGTGGGTGTAATTACCAATATTGAAGAAGATCATTTGGATTATTATGAAAACATCGAGAAGATAATAAATGCCTTTGGTGATTTTGCATCTTCAATTTCAAAAGACGGTTTATTGGTTGTAAATAATCATGACGATAACATAGCCGTTGCGGTGAAAAGAGCAAATTGTAACGTAGAAACATATTCCCTTGATAACCTTTCCGACTGGAGTGGAGCGGTTATTCCAGGAGGTAGTGGTATAAAAAGATTCAAGGTCTTTAAAAAAGATAAATATTTTGATGAATTTTCGCTGAAAATACCAGGGGCTCATAATGTATTAAATGCTTTAGCTGCAACTGCGGTGTGTACATTTATAGGAGTAGATAAAGGTTCTATCAGAGATGCATTGACATCCTTCCATGGGGCAAACAGACGGTTTCAAATTATTGGTGTGAAAAACAATGTCACGGTAATTGATGATTATGCTCACCACCCAACTGAGATACGAGTGACATTGAGAGCCGCGCGGGAACTCTATCCTGAAAAGAGGATATGGTGCATATTTCAACCCCACCAATATAGCAGGACACGCCACTTGTTGAAAGGATTTGCAAAGTCTTTTCAAAATGCTGACAAGATAATTCTTGCAGATATTTATGCAGCACGTGATAATGATTATGAAAGAACCGCAATGAGTGCCATGAAGTTATATGAAGAGATTCATAGTGCGGGCGTGGATGTCCAATACATTCCGCAATTATGCGATATGGTGCATGTTCTTTCCTCAAGCGTAAAACCTGGTGACGTCGTCATAACAATGGGCGCCGGTGATGTGTGGAAAGTTGCTTATGATTTAGTTTCGAGATTCTGAAAAGGGGAGTGTTCGATGAAGCCAAAAAACATTGTGGTGTTGATGGGAGGGGTATCTTCTGAACGCGAAATTTCATTGCGTTCCGGCAACGCAGTGGCAAAGGCATTGGTAGCTGCAGGGTTTGATGTATTTTGTATTGATGTGAAAGACGAGAAGATTGAAGATCTGGATCGTAGAAAAATAGATGTTGCTTTCATTGCTTTACATGGATATTTTGGTGAAGACGGGGGTGTACAACAACTTTTGGAATCAAAGGGGATTTCCTATACCGGTTCCGGCATCGATGCCAGCAAACTTGCAATGGATAAAATAGCAACGAAAAAATGTTTTATCGAAGCAGGTCTCAAGACGCCAGATTATGTTAGTGTGACAGAATTCCAGGAATTGATCGAGATACAGCACGAAGTAATCAGACTCGGTTTGCCGGTAGTTTTAAAACCCACGATGAGCGGCTCAAGCATAGGCATATCAATAGTTAAAGATATCAATGTTCTTCAAATGGGTTTAGAAAAGGCATTCGAGTTTGGATACGAAGTGATTATAGAAAAATACATAAAGGGCAGGGAATTGACTATTGGTATATTAGACGACAAGGCATTGCCCATTATAGAGATTAAACCGGCAGTGGACTTTTTTAATTACGATGCAAAATACAAGGATGATAGGACTGAATACCTGATTGTAGAAACTACCCCCATGGGTAATGCTTCCCGCAATGTCGGTTTTCTCCCGCCTTCTCTATACGATGAAGCACAAGACCTGGCTTTACACGCACACAGGGTAATTGGTTGTAAGGGATTTTCAAGGGTAGATATGTTGATGGACGAGAAGAATAACTTTTACCTGTTAGAAGTAAATACAATTCCTGGTTTTACCGAAAAAAGCCTGCTCCCTAAGGCAGCAAAGGCGGCAGGTATATCTTTCCCTGCTTTATGTGAAAAAATTGTCGATCTTACCTTTCAAAATACTCTTGTAGGTGTTAATGAAACAATACAAAATTCATAATCCTGAATGATCCTATGAGTAGTACATCCATTCTTAAGACTTTGATGGACATCCTTTCAAATAAGATACAGGAATCAAAAAGGGTTCTCTGGCCTTTTTTTTTTCGATGTGTTGTATTTGCATGTGTAATAGTTTTTTCAATATGGGGAGTAAGAAAGATATGGTGCTCCCTAACAGATTTGAATATTTTTAAGGTCAGTCCTTCCACTTTTTCTTTCCACACACCCTCCTGGATGAATGAACATTTTTCTGATGATATAAAGAATATAGCAACCCTGGATGAACGGTATGGCATGTATGAAAGCAATTTAACCCAAAAAATAGCAGATGTTTACCGGGGGATTGTTTTAGTGAAGAAAGTGGATTCAATCCAACGGGTTTTTCCTAATAGACTTTCCATTAAACTCGTATTACGCAAGCCGATAGCTATCGTAAAAAATGGGAATAATACCTATCTCGTGGACGATGAATGCGTCTTGTTGCCAAAGGAATATTACCAGCTGCAAAATGCAGGATATGATAGTCCTTGTATCCAAAGCAATAAGCTCGCCAGATTACCTTTATACGGAAGTAAATGGAATGATAAAGGCGTTGAAGCAGGGATAGAATTGGTGAAATTTCTCAGGGTGAATAATATCCAGAACCTTTTTAAGATTGTAGCAGTTGACGTATCAAATGTCTGTAAAAGGCGGTTTACCGGCAAGAGCGATATCGTTTTGTGGACAGAAAACAATACGCAGATTCGCTGGGGATGTTCTTCCTTATGTAATGAGCCCAATGAACTTTCAAATGAAGATAAATTGCAAAACCTCCTTAGTATTGCAAGAATAGAAGGAACGAATCTGAAACAAATGGAATATGTTGACGTTCGTTGGAAAAAACCATTGGGTAAACGTTGGGCAGAGGTCGATGGTACAACTGAAAAACGGTGAAAATATGTATGGTACATCGGAATACTCCGGTTCTTAAATATCAACCTTGTTCCAGCCTGTCTGTTTTGGCCAACCTCCATGAGTTCTATCATTTGAATTGCCTTTTCGTATGCCTGCTCAGAAGCCATCGGAAAAAGATATTTGTGTTTTTAAAAATATTTGACTTTTTATGATATAATGTTAATATTACTAAGTAGTTTTCTTTTAATCAGATACGATCAATTCTATAGAATGCGGAAGTGGCGGAATTGGCAGACGCGCTAGTTTGAGGGGCTAGTGTCAATAAAACGACGTGGGGGTTCAAGTCCCCCCTTCCGCACCACACTGTGTTTGCCCACCGTAAGATCAAAAGATAGTGTAGTTACACTTATAACAAACGTTTGACATAAATAAAAAGTTTGCCCTTTATGGGAGATTTGTTGATGAGCAAATATGCGTTCTTCGGTGTTTCGGTGCTTGTATTATTTACAATTGGTTGTAAAGAAACCCAGGTAAGAGAATCCGTTTTTACGCCGTTTAAAAAACCAGTTACTCTTTCCACAACAACGGAAGCGATAGAAAGAAAACCTTGGGAATATGAGATTTCACCGAAAAAAGAAGTTGTGGAAGAAAAAAAAGAAGGTATACCTGATCAATTTATTTATAAAGAGGAACACAAAAAACCAGAACCGGCTCTTCATAAACCAGAATATACAGGAGAAAAAATCGATATCGCATTTAACTTTGATAATGCGGAAATAAAAGATGTCTTACAGATTATATTAGGTGAGATTCTCAACGTGAACTATATTTTAGACAAACGGGTGGGGGGTACAATTAACCTTCATGCCACAGGGCAGTTTTATAAAGAAGAAATCCTTCCCATGCTCAATACCCTCCTTTACGTGTACGACTTTGCAATAATGAAAGAAGGTGATTTATACAGAATACTTCCCAAAGCGGAAACCCGCCCGGAGACAAATATTGTTGTCTATGGGGATAAAATCCCCTCGTGGGATAAAAACATAATGATTCAAATAGTTCCTCTCCAGTATGAAATTCCAAAAAACTTAAATGCAACTTTAAGGCCATTTATGACAAATGTGGGGAATATTATTACACATGGCGATTCTCCCTATATCATAATTGTCGAAACCGCTTCAAATATGGAAAAACTGCTTACTCTAATAAAAACCTTTGATGTCCCCTTTTTTGCGGGTAAGGCCGTAAAATTTTATGATTTCAAATATGTGGATGCGAAAAGCGTTGCTAAGGATCTTACTACCCTGGCACAATCGTTGGGGGCAAAAGCAGGCTCTGAAGGAGAGATCAGTTTTATACCATTTTCTGACTCAAACAAGATGTTGGTGGTCACCCGGTTACCGGGACTTTTGCAAAAGATCGACCTCTGGATAAAAAATATCGATCTCCCTCCAACAGAATCGGAGGAAGATACGAAAGTGTACATATATAAAGTACAACATCAAAAAGCTGAAACGATTGTACCGGTTCTCACACAAATTTACAGTGAAAAAATGGCCGCACAGCCTAAGATGGTAGGAAAGAAACAGCCCGAGGCAATGAAGATCGTTGCCGATCCAAAAACAAACGCAATCGTTATTAAGGCCTTACCTGTCGATTATAAGGCGATAAAATCGATTATAGAGGCTATAGATGCTACACCTCAACAAGTATTTATTGAAGCGCTGATTTTAGAAATTAATCTTGAGAACAGGTTGGACTACGGGGCTGAATGGTCATTAGATGCGGGGAGTTTACAATTATTTGGGTTAGGTGACCTCGAAAAGACGGCTAGAAAACCAACCTTGATATTTAAAAAAGGTAATTTTGAACTCCTGATGGATATTCTTGCGGTAAATTCACGCGTAAATATATTGTCGGCCCCGCATATCCTGGTACGTGACGAACAGCCGGCAAGTATACAGGTTGGTAGTGAAGTGCCTATTCTAACGGGTTCTGGTCAACAAACGGGTACGGAGGTTGTATTTGAGCAGGTTCAATATCGCGATACCGGTATCATCCTCACCGTAACCCCCCACATTGCAGAAAATGATTTTATTACATTGGATATTAAACAAGAAGTAAGTGATGCAGAAGAAACAACCACCGGGGTAAGTGATTCACCAACATTTTCTACCCGCCAGGCGGAAACCTCCCTGGTGATAAAGAGTGGACATTCCATAAGCCTTGGTGGCATAATACAACACAGAGATGAAAAAAGCACGAGTAAAATACCCCTTTTGGGCGATATTCCGTTTTTGGGCAATTTATTTAAAAGTACCTCCATTACCAATAGGAGGATAGAGTTGATGATTTTAATAACTCCCCACATTGCAAATGACGCAGAAGAAGCAGATAGTTTATCCAATGCCTTCCAGAAAAAATTGAAAGAAATAGAACCGTTAATGACTCAAAAGAACAATGAAGTTGAGAAATACTAATGTTGAGAACAAAAATAGCTTTGCCCCAGGAGAAAGAAAACCGCTCCATGTATGGCGGGGTGAAAGAAACAATACATTTGATTGTTGTTTAAAGCCCCGTCCAACCTTTCTGACGGGGTTTACCATCCTGGAGGTTATGGTTGCACTGGCGATTATGGGGATCTCTATTGGTATTTTTTTTGGTTTGATCGGGAACTCGTCGAGGTTAAGGGGAAAGCTTGATGAACATACAAAATTATTACTCCTTGCGAGAACTAAAATGGAAGAGGCTTTCTTAGGCATACTTGGCAGAAAATATACAAAGGTGAATGAGAGAAAAACGTTTGAAGGGACAACAAAGGGTGGTATTCAGTGGAAGGTATCAGAAGTGGATAAATATAAAGAAGCAACGGATAAAATCAGATTGAATACAAAGGGCATCGATGAAAGCGATACAGAAGTTCCACCCAAGGGAACCATGTTACTTAGTACCTTCGTGGGGGGAATAAGTATCGAAACAATTATTTTCTCCCAGGAATTTGAAGGAAAGTCTGAAGAAAAGGATAGCGATGAGTCAGAGAAGGTATCGGACTAAAACGAGAGATCGTTTTTTATTATAATGAGGAAAAACATTTGAGAAGAGAACAAGGTTTCACGCTGTTTGAGCTGCTCATAGCCATTTTCATTGGTACAATCCTGGTAATGTCCGGTGCCTATGCAATACGTATTGGTTTGTTTTCTATGGAAAGGGAGGAAGCCTGGTTTAACGATTCGACAAGGGAAAAAGCCGCTTATGATTTCTTCTGGCAGCAGACCTCATCGTTACGTGTCCAGAAGGTTCCAAGTAAGGATTTGTTAGAGGCTGAAGGAAGCAAGATGCCCAAAAAGAAGAAACCCATCTACTTCATAGGGGAAAAGGATTTTCTTACATTTGTGTCACCCCTTTCTTTTGCAAAGCATTATGGCCAGGGATTGATAATAGCTAATTATAAAGTAAAAATAAATGATAATGGTTTGTGGGATCTCATTTACTCGGAATTTAGAGCTAGCCCAACGACGCTGATTAAATTATCTGAGGAATTGGAAGGCAGATTAAGTACGGACAGAGATCGAACGGTATTTCTCAAGGATTGTGATATGATTTCATTTGCTTATCTTGATGAACTGGATGAGAAGAATGATAATGAAGGTGATGTCGGCGAAGAAGAGATCGTGGCTGATAAAGAAGACATCCACGGAAGGTTTCAGGATGCCGATGTTATTGAAGGTACTGATTTAAAATGGAAAGAAAAAATGAAGGAGAAAGTCCCTCTGGCAGTAAAATTGTTCGTATCAAAACAGGGAAAGGAACAAGAGCTTATATCACCGATCATGGTTACGTACTCATTTTTAGCCTCTGGGCAATAGTAATTTTTGGATTTATAGCGGTAAGTTTTACACGGAATACGAGTATTGCTATTAAAACAGAAATTACTTTTACGGAACGTGTAAAAAATATTTATGCGGCGCGGGGCGCTTGTATTTACGCAACGCAAAAGCTGTTACAGCCGAAGAAGAAGGAGACAAACACAAAAAGTGGCAAGGTTATAAAGACAAAAAAGGACGCAGACACCCATAAAATGGATAAAAGCGGCGCTGTTTGGGTGCCGAGTAATAATCCATATTCAATACAGATAGGAGACAGAAATTGTGAAGTGTCTATCAGCGATGAAAGTGGAAAAATAAATGTTAATAAGATAACAGATGATACACGAACGACCTTTATCAAATTTCTGACCGCTTATAAGTTAGAAGAACTTGCTGCAGAAACCATAACGGATTCTATATTAGACTGGCTGGATAAAGATGATTTACACCATATGAACGGCGCAGAAAAGGACTATTATGCAACATTGCCAGAGCCGTATGAGCCAAAAAACGGGCCGTTCGATTCTATTGAAGAACTGACCTTAGTTAAGGGGATCACCCCACAAGTATTTGAATTATTACGGGATCACTTGTCTGTTTACGGGTCGGGCAAGATTAATGTCAATTTTGCGCCCAAGGAAGTTCTTCTCTATGTGCCTTCGATCACCCACGAAATGGCTGAGACAATAATTCAATTTAGGAAAAAACGAGGAACGATTAAAAAACTTGATACTTTGAAGGGAATATTCAGGCATTTTGGCATTATCGGCAATGATTATCAAAAGATCATGGATTATTTAACGATAAATGATTCAAACTATATAACAATCAATTCGGTTGCCTCCTCAGGGAAAATAAAAAATTCATATAAATTTCTTGTTTTAAAAAGTGTAGGGCATTGTAAAATTATCGCAGCGTATCCCGAATAACATTAATAAGTTCTATAATATGAAAACAGTACCTTTCGTTAGCATGTTTTCTCAGAGTGCAACGGGCTTGTCTATCAGTGGAAATGATCTCATCATAACGGCCATTTGCAAAAAATTAGTTAAATATTCGCACGAGACATTCAAGATCAAAGATTTTATGCTCAAGGATACCCAGCAATTAAGACATGCATTAATACAGAGGAGAAATTTTGCCGGAGAGATTATTCTTTCCTTGCCAAGGGATCTTACAATTATCAGAGAAATAGACTATCCACATGCGAATCTCAAAGAGTTAAGGGAAGCGCTTGCGTATCAATTGGATAGTTTTATTCCTTTTGGCAATGAAGATGTTTATTTTGACATTCATTCATTATCTCAGAGCAGGCACAATACAAAGTTTCTCATCGTTGCAGTGAAAAAAATAGAACTGGATACTATATTGTCTAAATTACAAGCCATCGAGATTATACCTTCGCGGGTTATTATTTCACCTTTTGCCTTTCTTCCTATCCTGGGAGAAAGAAAGGGTTCTGTTGTTTTGGTGAGTAAGGATACAAAAAATTATAGCTACAATCTGTTTGAAGACAAGAATCTGGTTTTATCTTCAATCGTAAAAACGGAGGGTGAATTAAACGGCCAGATTAAAATGAATCTTCCTGATCAAATACTGTTAACGAATGTTAGCGGTGGGTTTTTACCGGATGAATACAAAATTCCTTCTCAATCGTTGGATGAAAGTTCCGAATCATATGGTGCAGCACTTTATGGTTTATCAGATTATCCATGCAGTCTGAGTCTCATTAGCTCATCCAGAAAGCGTTTAAATGCACAAACGGCAGTAATGTGTTTTTTGATAGGTTTCTTAATATGTTTTGCATTCCTTATCCCTTATATTCAAAAGATAAACAACCTGGCAATACTAAAAACGGTAAATACTCAGGTTAAATCGATTAAAAAAGATGTTTCAGCCGTTGAGGAACTCCAGGGACGTATCTCAATTCTCGACAAAACCGTCAGCAAGGTCAATGAAGTAAAAGGAGACTATATCCCGAGGATTGATGTAATCCTGGAATTGGCAAAGATACTACCTAATGACGCCTGGGTGAAGGGTATTACCATTGTGGATAATACCTTTGAAGTAGAGGGGGACGCAGTGTCTTCAACAAATTTAATACCTATCTTGGAAAATTCACCTCTTTTTTCAGGTGTAGGGTTAACTTCCCCCGTTACGAAGACACAGAGTGGCAGGGAAAAATTTCGTATAAAAGGGAATATTGGAAGATAATGGAATATGGGAAGGTTTTTAGAACTATTTGGAAGATTTAAGGTTAGAGAGCGGGTGCTCTTGGTGCTTGCCCTAATCGTACTCTTTTATATTGGCATTGATAGAGTTCTGATTGCCCCTTTTTTTAAGTCAATTAATGAAACGAAAGAGAGATTAGAAGCTCAGGAGCATCTCCTGAAAAAATATTATTCGTTTGTAGCCAATAAAAAACAATATGAGGCCAGAGTGAAAGACCTGGAACAGTATTATACAGAGTTTCAGGGAAAATTTTTGTCTGAAGAAACGGAAGAACTCGCCTCTGCAAAATTACAGGAAATAGTAAATAATCTGGCTTCCAAAAATGGGTTGGTTGTATCAAGGAGTACTGCGTTAAAAAAAGAGATTATTAACAAAAAACCGTATCTCATTGTACTCTCAATTAATTTCGAAATAAACGATTTAGACAACTCTCAAAAATTACAGAATTTTTTATATGACATTGAATACAATAATGATAAACTACTTTTTATAGATAACCTAAGAATAAAAACCTTAGGGTTAAATGTTGTAAAAGGTGCAACAGTTTCTTCTACCTTGACGGCTATTGCCTCTATTGAAAAGAAATCGTGACGTCCATGAAGTCTATTAACATTAATACAAAATCGTTATGGTTTGTTATAGAAACCTTCGGTAAAAAGGTGAAGCTGTGGAAGCATTATTTACCTATCATAAATCTTGTTTTGCTTATAGGGGTGATTTATCTCACTGTTGTTTCTGTGCTGTTAGTTTATTCTCCTCCTGATGATGCCATAAAGTCAGAGAAGTACGGAGAGGAGATTCCTATGAAGATCGATCCTTTGCCCCCTCTGGACATGGATACCAAACCAATAAACGACTATGAACTCATATTGTCAAATAATCCTTTTTCACCAAATCGCACGGCTTGGGCACCACCGGAAACAAAGGCTGAGTCTAAAAAGCAAGAGGAGGCAATTGCACAAGCTACAGAAAACCAACAGAAACCAAGAGGGACACCCAGAAAGATTACGTTGCGTGGAACCCTGATTCTCGGAGGCATCAGGAAAGCTTTAATAGAAAATCCGGATCAGGCCGTGAACAAAAAACCCTTTATCTTTATTGAAGAAGGTGAAGAGATTGCAGAGTATAAGGTAAAAAATATAGAGCCAGACCAAATTAAGCTTGACTGGTATGGTGAAGAACAGATTGTTGTCATGAGATCGGGTATAAAAAAATAATCTTTTATGAGCATTTTTAAATACAAATTACTGACTACTTCCAGCGGTATTTTAGAAGGGGAGAAAGAGGCTCTGAGTAAAGGAGAGTTGATTAATGAACTCCGCAAATCAGGCCATATTATTTTAAATATTCAACAGGCAGATAAAAATAAGAAATTTGGTTTTTCCCTTAATCGTTTAAATAAGAAGGCTGTTTTACCTTTCACCCAGGAGCTTGCAACCCTGCTCGAGGGGGGGATTCCTATTGACAAAAGCCTGTCCATTTTATTATCCGGGCAAGACAATAATACCATCAAAGACGTTATTGAGGATTTGCTGAATGGGATTAAATCCGGAAAATCCTTTGCTGAAGCACTCGGGAACCATGTTAAACTATTTTCCAGTGTCTATATAAATATGATACGTGCCGGAGAGGAAGGTGGGGTTTTGCCGCAGGTGCTTAAGAGATTGGGGGCGTTTCAGGAGAGGTTACAAAAAGTCAGGGGTGAGATTATTTCTGCAATGATTTATCCACTCTTACTCAGCAGTACTGGTCTTATGTCTATGGGAGCGCTTATTGTGTATGTTATCCCTAAATTTACACAGATCTTTGAGGGAATGGGAATTTCTCTTCCTTTCTCGACAATGGTACTCATGGGTATAAGCCAGTATTCTATTAGATACGGCTGGATTTTAATTATTGTTGCGATGGCTACGTTCTTTTTCTATAAAAGGGCAATGAAGGACAAGAATACAGCCATAAAGATAGATCAGAAGAAGCTAAAATTACCTCTTCTTGGTGGTCTCTTATGGAAAATGCAGGTATCGAGATTTGCCAGAACGCTTGGCACGTTATTAGAAAATGGTGTGCCGCTTCTGAAGTCGATGGATATTGTCAAAGATGTACTATCAAACCGGTATCTTGGTGATATTTTAGGAAATGTAAAAGGTAACGTAAAAGAGGGCGCAGGTCTTACCGTATCGCTTGCAAAAAGAGGTTTCCTCCCGGAAATTGCAGTCCATTTGCTGAAAGTCGGTGAAGAAACGGGAAATTTGGATCAAATGCTTCTGAAAGTTGCTGATAATTTTGATACCGACGTGGAACAGCGGATGAAGAGACTTGTAACGATGGTTGAACCTGTGCTCATTTTGCTTATGGGAGCTGTTATTGGCGTAATTGTAATTTCTATGCTGACGGCAATCCTGAGTGTAAATGATCTACGGTTCTGAAGAATGTATTAATGAAAGAATGTTTCCTGTCCATAGTAATTCCTGCCTATAATGAAGAAAAAAGGATATTGCCCACCCTTGACAAGATTTGTACCTACCTTTCCAAACAAGACTTCTCCTATGAAGTTATTGTTGTAGACGATGGTTCTGCGGATAATACCCTGCACGTGGTAAAAAATTTTGCATGTTCGGATAACCACGTTGTTATTTTAGCAAATGATCTGAATAATGGTAAGGGTTATTCGGTAAGAAAAGGCATGTTGTCTGCAAGGGGAAAATACGTCTTTTTTACCGATGCAGACCTTTCTACCCCTATCGAAGAAATAGAAAAGTGCCTGCCGTATCTTACCAATGGTTACGATGTGGTTATCGGGTCACGAAGTATTCCGGGGTCCAATATTACTATTCGTCAACCTTGGTACAGGGAAAAGATGGGGAAGATCTTTAATTTCATGGTAGACTTAGTGTTGTTAAAAGGGATTACAGATACGCAATGTGGATTTAAAGGATTCAAAAAGGAGGTTGTGAAAACAGTCTTTAGCATGTGCAGCATCGATGGTTTTTCCTTTGATGTGGAAGCTCTCTATTTATCGCGAAAATTAAATTTTAAGATTAAGGAAGTTCCTGTTCGATGGGAAAATTCCGCATTAAGCAAGGTAAATCCGGTGAGACATTCCCTCCAGATGTTTAATGACCTGATCAGAATAAAAATTAAAGATTTTAAAGGGTGTTATCGGTAATGTTATTTTTTATGGAATAAGACTTGACCTGGAACAAGGGATTCTTTTCCACCGGGTGGCGTCCATAAAAATTCCATAATAGCCCCGCCTCCGCCATCAAAATATCTTACGCGAATGTGGTGAAACCCTACCTCCAGAGCTACGCTGCCGGAAATATACCTTAACGCATGCATGTCATCATTGTTGACGACCATATTCCCGTTAATGTAAACCACAGACCCATCATCCGACTTTGTCGCAAATTGATAGACCCCTTTTTGTGCAATAGATAGATATCCCTCCCATTCGATACCGAAAGGAGATCTATAAGGCTTTTTGGATCCGTCATTATAGGTAAAAGAAATAGAATTTTTTTCGACCTTTGATAAAAATGGTGTTCCGATACATTCGACACTATAGTAGTATCTTGCAATTAATCCCGTCTCAAGCTCCTCTTGCGAAATATTAGCAACCGGCTGTGCAGTTGTTTTTGTTGTCGCTTCTTTATCAAATTTAGTTTCAAAGAGACTTTGTTGTATATATGCTGTGAGCCAAACACCGGGCCGAAGTACAAAACGTTCCTTTTTGAAATCTCCCTTTAATTTTTTCTTGAGATCTGCTTCACCTTTTTGATCAACTACAATGACCGGCGCATGGGGATTATCAATAACATGTCCCCAGAATTTTGCATTTTTATAGTCCCTGAGATACCATGGCAGCGGCCAGTAGTCTCTTGATACGATATCAATACTCATGTCTTTCCCACGCATATTTGTGAAGGATTCTAATCTGTCCAAAAAGTTATAAATGTCTCGTTTGGTTTGAACATAGACAAGTTCCTGCCGTTCGTCATCATAATTATGAAAGTTCAGCATAACGGACTGATAACAGGAAAAACCAAAAATGCAAACATATATTGAATAAAAGACTGCATAATGCCATCTTTTATTTACTGCACAGAAGATATTGTTTGCAAAAATTCCTCCTGTGATAGAAAGGGGGAGTAAGATATTTACAATCAACCAGGGCGTTTTGTAAGGTATAAAGGAATAGACTGCATAGATAATAATAGCCCATGCTGCTACAAAAACGGTAAATTTGTTTCCACGTCGAAATGAATAATAAAATCCAGCAATTCCCAGGACCAGCATGGGGAGCTCAAATTTGTAAAGCAATTTAAAATAGTAAAAGAACGGTTTGGCATGCCCGCCGATATGCGTACCTGTTTTTGTCCATATCTTGAGAGTAGTTAAGATGCCTTTGATACCGGTATAATAGGTAAAAAATGATGAATAAAACAAAAAATTAATAAGTAAGAATATCCCAACACTGATGCCTATGGTATATTTGTTTTTTTTGCAGTCAGTTACAAACGTGTTAGATACATCTTTAAGGTATTGAAATCTGGTACTATTCGATAAGAAGACCATTTCATAACAATATGCAATGGCTAAAGACAATGCGTACACGGCAAAAGTCAGTATATAGGTTTCCTTTATGGTAATGACGAAGGCAAGGCATGCTGCAGCAAAATACAAGTACCTTGATTTCCTTGTTTCGGAATAAAGGAAAAAAGAAACCACAACCGCCAGAGAAAAGAAGATAAAATAGATTTCGTGGATAGTGTCCCTTGAGAAGAAAGAATTCGCGGGAGAGAGTGCAGTGAGTAATCCTGCCGTCAGTAAGCCCATTGTGCCTAATCTCCGCCGGAGCGGATACAATAAGGCGACAACCATTATGCCAAACAGGGCGGGCATGAATCGGAATGCAAAATCGGTAAGACCGAAAATATAAAAAGGAATTAAACCAATGTAGTAGAGAAAAGGGCCGTGATAATTGGCAGGGTTGTAGTGGTAGTAATTTTTGTTGAATAAATTTAACAGGAAAAAACTATTAACACCCTCGTCCGAATGAAAAGGTCTGAGATCCAGATCCCAGAAACGAATTAAAGATGCAATGAAAACGGGTACAAAAAAAGCAATAAGTAGTGTAATTTTTTGACTTCGTTCTTCTTTCATGGTTTGAAAATAAAAGATAAAAGATTAAAGAGGGATGATAAGATTACCTGGTTTTTGATACAATTGAACCCATAATTAGAGATACCTCTTTTGATTCTATGATTAAAGCCCTTCGCATGTCTTTCCTTCCCAGGTCAAGTCTGTCGATAATCGTATACCAAAAACATGTTTTCCTTTTCAGATTCTGCAGTGTATTTTTTTGTCATTCTCCCATTTCCCCTTTTGTCCTTCATCTTTTCTCCTCTCTCCTTTGTCTTCAATCTTTAATCTTTAATCTTTCTGCCGGTATCTTTCCTTCCACGCCCCCTGGTGGCAACCACAATAATTTAAGAACGGCCCCTCCTCCGCCATCAAAATATTTAATCAGTATTTTGTGTTTTCCTTGTTCTAATACAAGAGTACCTTTCAGAGATTTTGTTGCATGGTATCCACCGTTATCTATTACCAGCTTATCATCAATGTAAAGCCAGGAACCATCATCAGACGTTAATTTGAATGTGTACATACCCGGTGTATCAATATCAAGAGAACCTTTCCAGAAAGCGCTGAAAGGGCTTGAAACGGGCTTTTCATTTTCAGTGGACCAATTAAATTCAATATCTCCGTCAACCTCTTTATAGACCGGTTCACCCTGCCAGTTTATGTTATCATAATAATATACCTGTAATCCATACTTTTGATCGATTAAATTTTGTTTACTGCTTGCTGAAAGGGTGAGCGGTATATCGTCTCTTCGTTTGGTAAGATCGTAAATTCTATAATTTTCCGTAGAAATAATGCATGGGTAATTGGTGTCAAAAAATGCCTTGTTGGCGCCCATACGCTTTTCGTGTGGGCCGATCGTAGCATAGGAAGGTCTGTATTCATTTATCAGCGAAATTGCCTCGGATTTCCCTTTCAACATATTTTGGACATCCTGTTCGCGTTTACGGGCATTGCGGTAACCGTGACTCCACACATGAGCCGGATAACCCATTAATGCTTTTCTCCCGGACAAAAACACAGGATGGTTAAATATCGGTGCATTTAAAAAGATTGTTTCCGGAGGGGTCTCAACAGAAATGCGTTTGGCAAGCTGTATTTCCTCCATACTGAATTCCTTCCATCCCGTGATGGGTGCTATGGCATATTTAAAGACGTCGATACCGCCTGCGACTGTAAGGGAAAAGATGACTATGAAAAAGCCTGCTTTTGAAAGTATCTTGTAGCGGTTATTTTCATACAAACAAGTAAGTGCAAATGCCGCTACTGGTATAGTGCCAAGAAACCAATAAATCAACATTTTAATATTATCCCAATTCCACGGGGCAAAGAGTACCAGATTAGGTAACAGAAAAAGTATCAAAAAAGGCAGTGAAAATAAGCCAAGATGTGTAGGGGCACGGTGCTCCGTGCCCTTACGAAAAATGAAAATTAGTATGAATCCGGCTAGAATCAAAGGCCAGAAAAGCCCGGTATTCTTGAGCCAGAACCACAGAAAGTTTTCTTTTCCTGACATCCACCCAAAACTGAGTTTGAAAAACCCCCCCCCGCCAATATGACCGGAAAGATAAAGCGCCTGCGGTAGTGACAGCAGAAAGGCGGGCATAAAGAACAGAAACCATTTACGCCAGTCCCAGAATATAATGCCCAATGGTATCGTAACCATTAAAACAGCCAGGAAACTGTGTGAATGAAGGAAAGGCAGTGCACCGGCAAGGATACCGGCAAAGAGAAATTCCCTCCACTGCTTGCATTCGATTCCCCTAGAGAGAAGAGAAAAGATTAACATCGTGATGGGAAAACCAAACAAAAATGACCGTTGCGGTATATTAAGACATGTCAGTGGTGTAATCCAATGGTAATTTAGCGATGGAATTTTTGTATAATCCCGGGGCAGGTGCATGAGAAACGACCATAGCGTATGCGGCATGCTTACAAGGTCATGATAGAAGTAATAAAAACCAAACCCGCCGGAAAAAAAGAAGAGGAAGATCGAAATAATTGCAGCAAATCTTTTTTTCGTCAAATGATAGGTAAAATAATAGAGGATACCGTAAAATGAAAGAGTAAGTAAGATGCCGGGAATGAAGAGAATACTTTTAAAGTTTAAACCCATCTTTAGAAAGATGGCAGAGAGAAAATCGGATAGGATTGGATAGACGAGTTTCTCGCCGGCAAAAGAAGGGTCCTGGGGAGGGATATTATTTCCCCAGACAAAAGAGGTGACGTATGCCAGGTGAAGTGGTAGATCGCCATAATTGTTCGGAAGGCCAATATACATCCCATCGTTTTTCCAGATAATCGTTCTGGAGAATAGACGCCAGAATATCGTGGCAAAAAAAGAAAACACTGCAATGTGTACAAAATAGGATACCTTATTGAGAAAAAAGCCGTTTTTTATCTCTATTATTTCAATCAGAAGTTTTTCTTTAAAAGAAACCCATTTGATTGTAAGAATTACGGAACAAAACACAACAAGCAAGGTCGCTGCGGCGTATATACTTTTGAACTGAAGCCCCCAAAGTAATGAAAAGAGGTAAACAATCCAGGTAAATAGTCCTAAGCCAATAGCAACTCCGTAACCAACTCTTTCAAAAACGGAATATCTTGATGCCAGAAAATACGTAAGGAAAAACCCGGTTAAAATGGAAATAATTATAAAAATAATCGTGTGTATCATTATTTTCTAATGCTTTTACTTTACAAATAAAAATAGGATAATTCGTGAATTTAATTCTTCAAAATATACAACCTTTCGAGGTTTTTTTCAATAAAACATACAAATTGTTTGATTCTTTACAAATAGTTCTTATAAGAATATAATTTTGAAAAATAATAGGGAATTTCTATTGCTACTATTTATTCAAAGGAATATAAGAATCTACACGGCAAAATTCACAAAAACAAAGGTCTTTTCATAACCCTTCTCTTCTTCCTGTTAATTGGTGGCATTTATACGGCTATCCAATTGCTCCTGCCAAATCAACGAAAGAAGGTAGTTATATTCCACATGCGTGGAGTCAAAAACTGGAGGCTTCTAAGAGGTTTGAGGTTGTATTAGACGGTGGAGCGGTTTTAGACAAAGAAACCGGGCTTGTGTGGGAAAAACATCAGAAGTTATACAAATACAACATGGAACAGATGAGATTTATGAGTATGTATGCGACAAGGAAGTTGGAGGACGTAAAGG
>JABWAQ010000119.1 GCA_013360945.1 Candidatus Brocadia sp. | reverse complement strand
ATGCCCACCCTACTCCATATGGCAAGGCACGCCTTGCCGCTACAATTTTATACGATATACCCAGTTATGCCGTTCGTTCATTTTTTTACAAAAAATTGGGAATACACCCTTTTTGACGGGGACTGGTAATATGCCAATAGCTTTTTTATTTGTGCCAAAAATCCCGTTTTACACTCAAAGACAGATTGCTATGCGGTCGCAGGTAAACAAACCAGAAAATTATACCAACCAGAATAACTCCACCCACAATATTTCCCAAGGTAACCGGTATAAGATTGTTTAAAAAAAATCCCTTCCAGGTAAGCTGAGAAAGGTCTACTGGTTTTCCGGCCATTTTTTCCAACGTTGCAACTATTGTCTCGTTTTTCCGTAATACGATTCCTATCGGAATAAAATACATGTTAGAAACACATTGCTCAAACCCACTGGCAACGAAACCACCTATGGGAAATATGATAGAAATAACCTTATCTGCCACACTCCTACCGCTAAAGCACAACCAGACCGCCAGGCATATTAACGCATTGCAAAGAACCCCTCTGGCAAAGGCAGCCACAAAAGACATACTGACCTTTCCATGAGCAATAACCAATGCCTTTGCGCCAACCGTATGGTGAAAAAATTCCCACTGATGTGTCTTATACATCCAGAAAACCATCGTAAGACTGCCAATAAAATTACCCATGTATGAGACGGTCCAGTTATTAAACAATTCACGCGTTGTAATCCTTTTATTCACATATCCCATTATTATCAGGCAGTTTCCTGTAAAAACTTCTGCGCCACCGATGATAGCCAATATAAATCCTAAGGAATATACAACGCCTTCAATGAGAGATGTAAGCCCTGGATGCAATGTAGAATCACTTACCACCAAGGTAGAAAATTGCGCTCCCAGAGCAAGATAAGCGCCGGCCAAAATGCTGAGCATAAACGTCTGGGAGAAACTTAATCTCGCCTTCACCAATGCCACGTTGTCAATTCGCAAGGCAATTTGTGGTGGTGAATAGGCGTTTGCAATCTCGGGTTCCGCAGGTTTTGGGATGTTATTTTCTGCCATCTTTGTGATTAACAAAATTTATCAAATGAATCACCAACCCCTCGTTTCAAATTCATACGAACGGTGAGAAGCATCCTTGGTCATTCCATGCTCGATTAATTTCCAATAGTCTTGCTCTTTCTCATACGTAATCTTGTATGAGTAATCGACCATCCTCCATCGCCAGAAAAAGAAATGTGATATGCCCGTTACAAATATATCCAGGCGCCTTGCCTTGGCGTCCACATCCTCAAACATGGCGACACAATGTTTTGTCGTTTTAGGAGCCAGCTCTCCTTTTGCAATAGCGGCATACTGATATTTCTTCCCTTCTTTGTAATCATCATCCAGCTTAGCCACGTGCTCCATAATATCCGGATAATAAGTATCCGGATATTTCTCTCCGGTATCTGTCATCAGCAAAATTTCGATGGGCACTAATATCTGTTTCTCTATGGTATTTCCCAGATTATAGAACCATATGATGTACATGATCTCCCCGGAGGTTTCCTTGTTATGCACATACGTTTTCGGTGCATTCCATGAAAAATCAAGCTGGGAGGCGGTTGCTATCTGTGATACACTGAGGATAAGCATTAATCCCAGGACAATTTTTTTTAATTTCATAGAATCACTCCCTTTTAAGGATGTGGACGTGTCCCTTTTTCACCTTCTTTGGTTTCACAACCAGAAGCCTCGTTGCTTTGTAAATATAGTCACCCATCGGAGTGCCGTCGTTATTAGATTCGATCCCCATCGCATAAAACCGTACAGGGTTGGCCACGTAAAAATCTGCCGGAGGCGCCTGCCATTTTACATGCCAGAATTTTTGGCTTGTCCCCTTCTTCGTGTGCGTTACAAAGTGCCCACTACCCTCCACCTGGGTGTCTTCATCATCTCCAACATTGATGAAGGTACCCACAGAACGAATGCCGTAATAGTTATCCTGTGCCGTAATTTGAAATCCATGAAACTCCGTATCCGTCTGCTTAAAAGAAACCAGGATATCAACAATTTCATTCGGTTCACATTTATCCAGCACAAAAAGCATAAACTTGCCTTTACCCGAATTGGTAGGAAATTGATAGTGACATCCTAAATTGCCACAGGTAAACGTACCGGGAGATGCAAAACGCCAACTATATCTGTCGAACCCGCTACCGAGGCAGCTCAATGGCGCGCCGTCAGAGTGCGCACGCAATGAGTTGCAAAGCATACCAGATACAAACACGCATAGAATTAGATAATAAATCCCCTTTCCCCTGCTTTTCATAAATCTTTCTTTACCCCCCACTTTTATTTTTCCTTTTCTGTATGTTTCATTTATTCTGTTTCACCATAGACGTTACCTTAATCAGATCTACACCATAACGTATCGGAACACCAAAATTAGAACCCCGAAAGCCTGGAAAGATTCCGTAACTAATCCCGATTACTTTCCCTTTTTTATTAAAAATAGGACCTCCACTACCACCAGCCGTTGTTTGAGCATCGTAGACAATCCTGTTATACATAATGTCGCTTAAGTGACCCTGTGTCGTAAGTGGTCTTATTAACCCCCAATTCGACAGTTCCTGTACCAGAGGAATAAAAGGTAAATTAAAAAGTTGTTTTACCATTTCCGGATCTGTCTTTGCAAAAATGGCATTAACACCGGCAGGATAACCCAATAATACAACCGGTTCACCAACGATCGCCCCTTTATCCGTGACGTCCAATTCAAGAACGGGGATTTTAGCACCGCGGGTATCGATACGAAGGAGCGCGACATCTACGTCTTCAGAGGTCCTTTCGACATGTAACACAAACGGTTCCCTGATACCCGGGAAAAATGCCAGAAATACCTCAAATTGAGGCTTAATCGTGGGTTCTATATGAATGTAAGGTGACATATCCATTTCCCACCATGGCTCAGCGATATGCCGGTTAGTCAGAATCAAACCGTCTGCACTCACCAGAAAGCCGGTACCCGTGTATTCATTAATCCCCCGCTGTCCTTTACCCATCATCATAAGCGGCTCACCTGTCAATTCATCATAAAAATAAAAGGCGCCCTGGATCAGGCAAACCCCACTGCTGTAATTCTTGATAATATTCTCTGCAACGGTTCTTTCGATCTCAAGGGTACGAACCTTTTCAGCCGTCTTTGACAACCGGTAAAATTGTACATAAAAATACGATATAAGACTACTGAATATCACAAGAAGAATAAGGAAAGCGCTTATTTTAAAAGTACGAGACGTCTGGGTAAATGCCTCCCACAGGAGCTGTTTAAAGAATGCCGTTGCTGTTATAGCTCTTCCTCTGTGAGATGTGCTCGCTATACCCAGCGAATCTTCCACGATCTCCGTCCATGGTTTACAGACATCGGCGCCATCCGTTTTGATACGAAACCGTAATTTAGGACCACCGGCACCAAACTCTATCAGATCGCCATCTTTCAGTATGGTTTCGCTTACTTGCCTGTTATTAACAAACGTTCCCTGTTCACTTCCCTCGTCTCTCAATACATACTCACATGCCTGTAGTTGTATCCTGGCATGATACCTTGATGTGTTTCTGTCTATCTCAGGATCAAACTGCAGGTGGGCTTCGGCATCGGTGCCAATTAATATCTTTTCTAAAGCAAAAACTTCTGTATTTCCCCGGTGGCTTCCTGATAAATGAACAAAAATAGCCTTCAAAGTATGTCTACCTTTTCCAATTGCGATTATGCCGCACTAAGGAATAAAGCCTTCGCGGCGATAACACGCGTCTTTAAGCACTGCGATAAATGGCAGATTTCGATATTTGTTATTATAGTCCAGCCCATAACCAACAACATAGTCGTCCCCGATATCGAAACAACAATATTCGGGATGAACCTCATATCGTCTCCTGCACAACCGGTTCAAAAGAACGCAACTCTTGAGAGTTATGGGATTATATTTTCTGATATCTTCCAACACCCTTTTCAAAGTACTTCCCGTGTCAACAATATCATCGACAACCAGCACATGTTTATCTTCTATATCGATCTTAAATTGACGCACGATCTTGGTCTCATCTTGCGGGAAGGTCGACTCACCATACGTAGCAGCATCGATGGTATCCAATCTGATAGGAAAGGGGATCAAACGAATCAGGTCTGCAAGAAACACCAGACTTCCGTTAAGAATTGCAATAATTGTCCAGTCCTTGTCCTTATAATCACGGATCAATGTCCTGGATAATTCAAGGAGTTTATTTCGAATCTGTCCTTCATTGATCAGTATCCTTGCAATATCCTTTTCCACGCCTTTCATCCTCCATTTTCATTTTTTCTACTCATCAAATTAAACTCAGGCAAACGATTTTGTCCTTACAATCCAAAAACCGATTTAAATAATCTGAATATTCATCGTTGTTCCATTCGCTCCCTTGCAATCTGTTTCAATATACGGTCTTCTTCTATTGCTTCCTCTGTTTTTCCCAGTTTATCATAAATAGTAAAGAGGAGATTATGCGCCTTTTCAGATTTTGGATTCAACTGAATAACCTTTTTAAACTTTGCAATAGCTTCATCAATCATGTTTTTTTTATAATAACAAACGCCTAAAAAATAATGTGCATCTTCCAGATCAGGATTAATTTCTATCGCCTTCTTACAAGCTGCAAACGCATCGTCATTTTTTTCTATTAAACTGTAAGCAACTGCCATATAGAGATACCCTTCTGCCTCTTTTTTGTCTTTTCCCGCCGCAAACAGTTCAATCGCTTTTTGATACTCTGCGAGCGCTTCCGCAACATTTTCTTTAGTCACGTAAGCAAAAGCGATATTATAATGCGCTTTCGGTTCTTTAGGATCTATATCAATCGCTTTTTTCAGTTCGGTTATCGAATCATCAATCATACCCTTTGCATAATAAACAATTCCCAAATGATAATGGGCGTCATAATGGTCAGGCTCCAGTTCCAGTGTTTTTTTAAATTCACCAATTGCTTCTGAGTACTTCCCCTGTTTGTATAAAGAAATCCCTTTTTTATTATAAGAATCTGCCTTATTACCACAACCTGATACAGCAAAAAATATCAATAATAACACCAACTTTACGCTTATAGTAATTACGTTCTGTTTCACCATAAAGATATCCTCTTTACCTTCCGGCATACTCAAAACTCTGATCCGCATTGCAATAGCGTATCCTGTTCTTATTAGGTTTTTTACAAATAAACGTTTTTATCATGAGCGATTAAGAATACATGATCATTGTGCCCGTGTGTACTTTTTATAATATCCTATATTTTTATAAACAAGATTTGCAGCCAAAAAATTTGGGGCTTCGTTCCCTGGATTAGGCTTTAATTCCACCACATCAAATCCCACCACCTTCCGTTTTTGATATACCTTGCGCAAAAAGTCCATCGTCCGATACCACCCTAACCCACCAGGCACTGGCGTGCCTGTAGCTGGCATTATAGAAACATCTAATCCATCCACATCCAGCGTAATATACACGTACTCTTCCAGGGTCTCTATGGCTCGATCATGCCAGTCATCGTTATCATAAATATCCCTTGCATAAAATACTGAAATGGCATCTTTTTTCTTTTTTACAAATGCCAGCTCTTCCTTCGATACTACCCTCACCCCAAAACTGGTAACTTTACATTTCAAGTCCTCAACGATCCTCTTCGATACACTTGCATGGCTGTATCGAGTCCCCCCAAATTGTTCCATTAAATCCAGATGTGCGTCTAATTGAAGTATGGATAATTTTTTGTATTTCCCTTTATAGGCTTTTATTACCCCCTGTGAAATAGAATGTTCCCCCCCTAATATTACTAAAAATTTATCGTCTTTTACAATACCTTTACTAACGTGATACAGTGCGTCAATTACCTTTTTTGTATCTGTATGTATTTCTTCTATATTAAGCGTCCCGGCAGTATAAATCCCTATCGTACTGATTTCCCCCAATTCATCATCGTATGGCTCTACATTAACTGATGCGTTCAATATTGCGCCTGGACCCATTTTGGTTCCTGACTGGTAGGTAGCAGTTCCATCAAAAGGCACTCCGACAATCACGACATTGCAACCTTTATAGGCATCATTGTCATTTTGAAAACTATAGGGAAATGCACCGAACTGCGATGAACTCAACATGTACTCTCTGATATCATCCAACATAGATTTCTCCAGTATTTCTTATAAAACCAAGATTCCCCTTGAAACAAAAAAGGCATCTTTGAAAGATGCCTTTTTTGCTTCAATAAAATTATATGTAAAAACGCCATTTATTGCTGGCGGTTCTCTCGTTTCTTTTTCCACATAGCAGCGCCAAACATAAGCACAGCTAATATGCCCACAATGCTTCCAATAATTCCAGCAACATCTTTTCTTCCTTTAGCCTCCAAGAGCTGATGAAGTTCTTTCCCGTGTTTGAGCGCCACAGCCTGGCTTTCCAGGATGTTAATCTTCTGATATACCTTGGCAGCGCCATACCACCATGCTATATCCTGCTGACCATGGGCAACACCTTTGTATGCATGCGCCTTGTCACCAAACCACATATCGGCATAAGTAATTTCAATCTCAGATGGGTTGTTTCTTCCTGTTGCAAACAAACCATGCAATCCCAATATTGGCCCAATCACCGGCACTTTACCAGCCTTTGTCTTGAATGCCTTATACACGGCTTCTCCCAATAATCCTGGACCAAGCGCATCCGCAAGTATATCACCCAGAGGAAAGATATCTCTCTCTTTAATCGGAACTTCAAAGGCATCGTTTGCAACAATATCATCCAAAATGGCCTGAGCCCTATCCTGTAATCTCCACATCTCGAACATAAAATCGTTCAAGTTTTCACGGTATAATCTTGCAAAACGCGGGCTATGGCATTTGCTGCACACTGCCACCCACTGTTCGGATCTCTGCTTATTTTCAGGAGAATAGATGTCAAGGGTATAATTCAACGGTGGAAGGTTTATCCCGTGCGGATAATCTTTTAACGACGATTTATAGTCTATCCCTTTGGGCGGAATGGTTCCCATCCTCCAGACGCCTTTAGTTACCGGGTTATGAGCAAACTTACCGTTTCCCTGATCGAAATGACAGAACTGACACGTTGGTGTTCTATAATCTTTGCCTGGCACAATTTCTGCCAATGGTTTTTCCCAATCCCAATGGTCTCCTTCCAGGTGGTAGATATATCCCATTTTCGATTCACCATAGGTCTCTGCGTCGGGGTGGTCAAAACCCATGTGGCAGCTCATACAGGCTTCGGGCCTTCTGCCCTCTGACGCTGCAAACTTATGTCTCGTGTGACAAATATTGCACCGGTCTGTGGCATGGCAAAGGTCACAGCCAAACTGTGCTGCCGGATATCCCCTGCGGAACATCTCTGGATACCAGGGTGGTATCACATTTGCTGCAAGACCGTCGATGTGATTAGGACGGCCGCGCTCAGCCTCACTCATGAATTCCGTCACCTGCTGAGGATGACATTCCCCGCAGACATCCGGCGTAGGCATGCGCAATTCTTTATGATCTTTTCCATGACAGTCACTACAGGTAACTTCCTTAATTTCCCTGCCGATCAACTTTTCTATTTGCTGAGTTTTTTCAGCTAGCCGCGGACTTTTTCGCGGTTTTGCATGGGTAGAATCCTCCCAATCATGCACAAATCCCGGAGTCACTTCTTTATGACATTCAACACAATCGGTAGGTTTATATCTTTCCAGCAGCTGATCATAATATGTCCCATCCGGCCGTACATAATGTCTTACCGGAAACCAATACATCTGCAAAGGCACGGGCTTATATATGTTTTGCCATGGGCCAGCACCTTTTTCTAATCCGACATTGGTAGTAAACCAATCTTTCAGCGTATCGTTTGGATACAAAATGTCATAATATTTGGTAGCCTTCTTTTGCATCTCTTTTAACTCTGCTTCAGACTGTGCCTGTACGCTCCCGGTGTGCAAACTCCACATTAAAGGGGCGGCGAGTAAAATCGCGCCCAATTTCAACAGCTTCATTTTATGCCTCCTCCCCACAAAACCAGCAATTGTTTT
>JABWAQ010000031.1 GCA_013360945.1 Candidatus Brocadia sp. | reverse complement strand
TTTTGGACTTGTTTCAACAACATATGTTTTTTCATTTCTCATCAATACATCAGTCCAAATATTATTTATTGGCATAACAGGGTAATCATCTAAATACATCACATAGGCAAGATTACTTCCTGTTGAAACGATTCTATTTCTCTTTATAAGTATTTGCATTCTTTCCAAATCTGTTGACCATTGTCTATCTTTAGGTGGAAAATATGGCTTGTTTTTAAATACTAAAGGTTCTTCTCTATGGTTGGGATTATCATGCATTGAGCATGGATTGCTTAATTTATATGGCTTCCAGCCTTTGGGAATTAAATTGGGGTTTTTCCTTTCTTCGGTAGATAACGGTCTTCTTTCTTTACCACCGGGAGACTCGAGTTGGTCATATCTGCTGCCGGTTGACTCACCTATCCCCACCTCCTTATCCTCAAATAGTTGTCTGTATTTAAGCCTATTTTTGTCTTTTGCGTAAAAAAGTAAATAATCCGAAATATTACTAAGATGGATTGTAGTAGCAGTACCAGCTTTTTTTAGAGTTATTTGACTAACTAAATTTTCCTTTCCGAAAACTTCATCTAAAAGATTTCGGACTAAATGTAGATTTTCATCTCCAATCTGCACAAGGACGCTCCCACTTTCGTGTAATAATTCACGGACTAATAACAGGCGGTCACGCAGATAGGTAAGGTAGCTGTGTATGCCCAGTTCCCAAGTATCGCGAAATGCTTTAATCATTTCGGGTTCGGCGGTCAGGTCTTCGTCCTTGCCGTCTTTCACATCTCGCTTGTTGACAAAGGGCTGGAAGTTGCTGCCGTATTTAATGCCATACGGCGGGTCGAAATAGACCATCTGTACCTTACCGCCCATGCCTTCTTTTTCTAACAAAGAATTCATCACGAGCAGGCTGTCTCCCGCTACAAGACGATTGCTCCAGCCTTCCTTGTGTTTGTAAAATTCAATGGCGTCACGCAGGGGTTTCTTGTGTGTATCAAACAAACTCAGTTGCCTTCCACCCCCTGCACCCCCGCCAGCGGGGGACATTTTTACGGTTTCAATAATTCGCTTCGGGTCAATGCGTTCGTGGACGTGCAGGCTTACGGTAGGCACTTCAAAGCTGGTGTGCTCTGTCTTACCAGCCCATTGCAGTTGCGGGTCGAGGTGAGGGTCGTATTGGTATTTTTTCTTCTTTTGCCCGCCATTATCGGTGCGTGCATCCACCAGGCCCACGGGCGGGTTGTTGAGCCGTTGTTTGTCTTTATGTTCGTACTGTTCGATAGGCTTCGAATTTGATTCTGTATTCCTTTTTCGCGCCATAGATTTTCTCGCCTTAATTATTTTAATTTATTGATTGCGCGCCGCAAGTATAAGCCCCCATTCGTAAGTGCCATTTTAAGTTAACGTTTGAGTATTTGCTGGAAGTATAAGGAATTTAAGGGATTATTTCAATGTTATTCTTACTAACAAAATAAGACTTAGTCATGTAAAAGTGAAAAGAAAGTAAAGGATAGAGGGGCCAGGTACTATTCTTATGTTTTAGAAGATAATTGGTATCATATCCAGATAACCGCAAGTAAGAAAAATACCGTTCCAACAATGTATGTCCAAATAGCAAGTGAACTCTTAAACTGTCTTGGGCATGAATATGCAATTTATAAATTAAGGGAAATAGTAAATAAAATGCTTTTTGTGATAGAAGTAGAGACAATAAGTAGGGCAGATATCTTTGTCGATTTTGCCACAGATATGGACTTTGAAAAGATTGAAAAGCAGTCATGGATAACCAGGGCCGAGGATACTTTAAAACGTTGGAAAAGAGAGACATTTACCGGTTGGTCGAGAGGTTATGGCGGACATATTTCAGCAAGGCTATACGACAAGACTGTCGAAATAAAAAAGAGCAGTAAAGACTATCTCCAGGAAATATGGGTTAATCAGGGTTGGGATAAAGAACAAGGGGTATGGAGACTCGAATTTCAGCTAGGGCCAGATGTCTATAAAAATATTTTCAGACCTTTTGAGTAATGTTAATGATGTATAGAGATACTGTACCTGCGATTGGTTAAGGCTTGCCATAGATGATGACACACAAAACCGGACACGATGGAAAACAGACCCACTATGGGAAATGATCCAACAGATCAGTTTCTTAGACTGCTTTGGTTAAGTCAGGAATTCAGGATTTCCATTTCCACGATATACAGCATACCTTTGCAACACGTTTAGTGCAACGGGGCATTGATATTTACAAAATCTCAAAACTGCCGGGACATGCTCATATTTCCATGAGCACAAGGTATGCTCACCATTGCCCGGAATCCTTGAGGGACGGCGTGAATATTTTAGAGAATTTAGGCACGATTTGGTCACCATAGAGGGAAACCGGATGGGCCAACCGCCCGAAACCCTTGAATTATATGGTGGGCGCTAGTGGATTCGAACCACTGATCCCTTGCGTGTGAAGCAAGTGCTCTAGCCGCTGAGCCAAGCGCCCACAGAAGTGTGCCATTATTTTATGAAAGAATCATATTAAATTCCATTGAAAAGTATCGCAGGCAAAGAGCAACGTCCCGTCATGCGTTGAGCAGACTATCTTCTGACATTGTTTCTTTTAAACAAAATACGCAATAAGAAAATCGTAGTAACAAACGAGAGGGTGAAGCCATTTGCCAATGCAATAATCGGGTTTTTGAGATGTATCCCGTAAGCCAGCCATAAACTGCATCCCACAAGAAGAAGGGTTAACATGACTGGTGAGACGTCGCGTAATTCCCTGGTCTTTATGCCACGAATTATTTGCGGGATAAATCCCACCGTTGTACAAATTGCCGCAATCGTTCCCATTATGGACCACAACATGATTCTTTCCTCACAGATTTCAATTCAGACACGGCTAATTTTGCTGGACACAACGCATTGATATGATATGATAAAACATTGTAACAAACGGCAATTTAATCAGGCTGCGGGCGACTTTTTCTTTGTAGGGCGACGAGCCTCGTCGCACTACAACCGCAGCTTCGAAATTCCTTAACATGAATTTATCGGGAATTATGTTACCATATTTTATAGAAAAATTCATTTCTTAATTGTACATTACCTGGCGCGGTAAAACCGCAACCACTTAACAAAGATGAATAAAGGGGATTGTAAAAAAGATGTTTTTGCAGGGTAATACTATAAAGATAGGCAATTGATGGGAATTTGGGAAATTGTTCTATTTGCGATTTCACTTGTGATTATGATCGTGGGAATGGCTGGGATTGTAATACCCATAATACCCAGCATACCGCTAGTCTGGCTTGGGGCATTTCTCTATGCGGTATTTACCCATTTTGAGAAGGTTACGTGGATGGTACTGCTCATTTTCGCCCTGTTAACCATTTTTTCCATCGTACTGGAAAATCTTGGAAATGTGTACGGTGCGAAAAGATTTGGCGCTACAAAATGGGGAATCCTGGGCTCGGTAGTAGGCACGGGTGTTGGTTTTTACATGGGTGGGCCCCTGGGTTTAATATTAGGACCTGTTGTGGGTACCGTTATCTTTGAAATTATCGGAGGAAAAGGCTACAAGGGTGCATTGAAATCTGGACTTGGTAATTTTGTGGGTTTCCTGGGGGGTTCGTTAGTAAAACTACTCATTGGAATAAGTATGATTTCTCTATTTATCTGGAAGGTGTTTGGTTAGTTAAAGCTGTGTAGGGGCCGGTTTGAAACCTGCCCCTACAAGACAAGATTATTCATAGAGAGAATTTTTCAAAAAACTAAATTGTTACGATATTTGAAACAGTTACTTTTTACGCTTCCTCGTGTCTATCCCTGGTTTTAAGTATCATGTCTCAATCATTTCGATATTTGTCCGCGGGACAATGGCTGTAGACCCATCGGGAAATTCGACCTCGAGAATGCGCACCGTTGCCTCGGTTTCTATGTTCCGGGGGGGAAAGGGAAGTGTTTTGATCTTGCCAATCTTTCCAAAATAGGGTACACGGATGACTCTCACACTATCACCAACTTCCATGCCTCTGTCGCCTGGTTTATCCATTTCTTTTCCAGACACCTTGCCTTCATGTGATATTATAATTTCAGGCCTCACTACACCCGCACGAATCTGAGTAGCGCCATTCATGGAGGTTTTGGAGCCTGAGCGGCATTTGAGAAGTTCGAAGGTTCTTTGCGCCATTTGTATCTGACCAAACCCTTCGGTAATAATGAGTGTGATGCCGATTTCTTCCGAACCTGTAATGGCTACTCCCAGATCATAACCAAGGAGTTTCCTCAGGTCTTCATCATCAAATCCACCGACAACGATTCCCTTTACGCCGACCTTTCTTGCCTTATCAATAGCATCGTGCTGGATAAAAGCGCCGCCCACAATGATCTTATCCTTGTGTGCAGGATGGATGCGTTCTGCCGTGAGTACATCGTTTGGCTTATCTACAGCCATTGCAAGTTCACCAACAGTTTCACCCCCAACGCCAAAGATGCCCTGGATAAAGGCAGCCGTAGTCTCAATAACCACTCCCTCTTTTTCCATAACCTCTATGACAGTACCGTCAATATAAGCAAACACCTGAATAGGTTTTGGGGGTTCCCGCAAAAGGATTTGGCCTGTAATTGTGGATATAGTTTCAATTGTACCTGTAATGGGTGAAAGCAAGACGGTTTTTAACATCTTGACCCAGGGTTTCGTTTCGGCAATGATTTCATCTTTCAGAACGGCATCGCCTTCCTTCTTCAGCATATATTCCCTGAGTTCTTTGGGCTGGATACCCAGGCGATTCACTGCATTAATGGCGTGCACCTTACCAGGTAAATGAGCCCTGGCCACCACATCTTCTGCCTTCAGGACATCGCCCTTTTTGACAATGACATCCCCTGCTAAAGGCAAGACACGATGACTCGTGACCTTTGTCCTTTCAGATATGCGTAAACCAGGTGTGTAAGCATGAGTCATAGTTCTTCAAAAACTCCTATTGTTTTTGTAATGATCTTGGTGGTATCACTAATTCTTTTATCCAACCTTCTACCCAATTTTTGGTTTCATCATCCATGGCTGTAAGTATCGACTTTACAATTTTGTGATTTAAAGCCATTACAAAATAGATGCATCGTAAGCAATCGAATATCCATGTCAGATTTAATGGTAATTCGTTCATAGTCTCCAGCATCGAACTCCTTCTTGATTAAAAGAGAATACAAAGCATTTACCAAAGACTCTAAAGCGAAGTTTACTTCCATATAAAATTTAATCTTTTTTGCAATTTTCATGAATACACATTTTATTCTGGATACGCATCCATTGCCTTCGCCCATCGCTGGAGTTGTTCCACCCGCGTTGTCTTGTCTTTTGCCAGCGTGATGGGTTTCCCGCGGGTATCGATGACAATGCCCACAACTCCCCCGGAAACTTTTTTTGTTATGGGTTTGCCCTTTCCTGCTCCAACATCGAAATTCTTCGCCGGCAAGACCTCAATTTCCGCCATGTGATCGACACCCAGAGGTAAAACGCGCAATTCCCCGTAGGGGAGCACATCTTCTATCTTTTTGCCATCAGGCATTGTTATCTTGTACGAGATACATTTTTCCCCGGGCTTCCCAGCACTGCCTTTCACGAGAGAAACGCACGTCCCCAGATGAATCAGGCAATCCTTCTCAAACACCTCGGTGGCAGCCTGTTCATTTACCGTCGAAAGAACCCCCAGGTGAGGCATCATGAAGATGCTATCAACGGCGATCCTGGTTATCCCCTCAGGCTGAAAGGCATCGATCATCATGAGCATGGCCTGCGACCTGCGCGGTGCGTGGGAGAGCACACCACCGCTACCTACTAACAGGTCTAATTTTAACATATCTACAAGTGTCTCACCTTCAGCCTCTTGTTTAAACGCCTCAGATATGTCGCGTTCCCGCTGTACCCCTTTCAGTCCTACAGCCAGGGATTTGTGTTGTTCGAAAGATACCCGAAGGGCTTCACGTGATATGGCCTGTTCAATCTTCAACTCCTCCAATGTCTGGGGGATTGTCGTGGGGCGGATCATTTTATTTTTAATCCTGTTTCTCAGGTCAGATTCATCGATATCAAATGGCACCCACCTGAGAATATTCTCAAGCCCCGCCTCCGCCAGCACATTGGAAATGCTATAACTCATCCCAAGGTTTGCGCTCACCGTGCGGTTAAAGATTTCACCATACACAGAGAAGACGTCTGTGGTGGCGCCGCCAATATCTACACCCACCACATTCATAGCATCCTTTTTGGCAATAGCTTGCATGATGAGGCCGACGGCGCCGGGTGTAGGCATAATGGGCGTTCCCGTCCATGACATAAGTTTTTTGTAACCGGGCGCCTGGGCCATAACGTGTTCGAGAAAGAGTTTCTGGATTTCCCGTCGTGCCGGGAAGAGGTTTTCGCGTTCAAGTGTGGGCCGGATATTTTCCGTGATATTAAGGGCTGTTTTTTCGTTTAAAATCTCCTTGATTTTTTCGCGGGCATCTTTATTGCCTGCGTAAATAACGGGGAGTTGAAAGGTCATGCCGAGCCGGGGTTTTGGATTGGCAGCAGAGATATATTCAGCCAATTCTACTACATGGGTAACGGTGCCGCCGTCTGTGCCGCCGGAAAGAAGGATCATGTCGGGTCTCAGATGCCGAATACGATCAATCTTTTCGTGCGGGAGACGCTGGTCGTTTGATGCGATGACGTCCATAACGATAGCGCCCGCACCGAGAGCTGCGCGCTGGGCGCTTTCGGCCGTCATGGTCTTTACGGCTCCTGCTACCATCATCTGTAATCCACCGCCGGCGCTGCTTGTGGAGACATAGATGTCGACCCCGGCATTTCCCTGTGCTGGTGTGATAATCTTTTCTCCATCCAAAATCTTTCGGCCAGAGAGTTCTTCAACCTCTGCAAACGCATTTAAGACGCCACGGGTCACATCCTCAAAAGGGGCTTCCACCGTAGTGGGTGATTCCCCGCGAAATGTCTGACGATACATTCCGTCTTTTTTCTCTATTAAAATAGCCTTCGTAGTAGTGCTGCCGCAGTCTGTGGCGATAATAATGTTCAAACCGTGCTCCTTTTTTATAACAGTTTATTATGGGTCGTGATCAGACAAATTTAGATGGCTGATTGCTGATCTTGGGTCCCTGCGAACTGTTACTTTTTTCCAATTCCTCAATTATCTTTTTAATACCCTCCCTCTTTTCAAGTATACCCTGGAACAGATCATATTCTGCGGGTGTAAAGAAAAAGGTTAAAAATGGCCTGAAGAATACCATCATCTGACTTCCAATATAATTGAGTGGTTGCGCACATTCGAGGAACATTATAGACGGAATCGTAAGTTCCCTTTTTTTGATTACCGCAATCAGTTTCAAAACGAGGGCCAACTCCTGTTCGTTCAATGTCGTGTTTTCAATGGAGGTTCCCAGACTAAAGGCATGCTTGAACCCTCTCCGGACAGATTGTCCATTTACTTTTGGAAAACACGAAAATATTTTTGATAATAAACTTTGTAAATACATGATGCCCAAGAATCTTATCAAAGTAAAGGCGTTTTTGTCAAAATTAAAATGGCTTCTTCCATCCATAGAATTTTAGCACAGCGGGGCGTATCTATTCAAAATAACTTGACAAATTCGATATATGAATCTTATAATTCTAACATGCCTGAAATTGAAGAATTAGAACATAGAATTACAAGACTTGAAGCCCTTTATGAAGATGTTCCCAAAGAAAGAATCACCCAAATCGCCTTAAGATTAGACCAAATATATGAAAAAATTGAACACAATAAGACGGAGATACTGACGAAAACTGAAAAAGACAAAACAGAGATACTGATAAAAACCGAAAGAGACAAGCGAGAGATTATTTATTGGATGGTGGGATTAAATCCGGGTTTTTTAACCCTTACCATTACGGCGCTCTGGGCAATCTTGTCTTTTGCATTAAAACGTTAATGTTCCCACTACGATAATTTTGGAAGGAGAAATAGTTCATGCCATATCGGGCATGGTTTCAGTGTATATCGGGTTGTGATGAAAGGTACGAACTGAACGAAGTCGTTTATCAGTGTAAGAAGTGTGGCGATTTGCTGGAGGTCAAACATGATTTAGACAGACTCCGAAGGCACTCACCGGAACACTGGAAGAGATTGTTCGACGAGCGCTACCGACGTACCAAATGGCCTTATGGGAGTTCCGTTTGGGGAAAGAAGGAATGGGTTTGTCCAACGGTCGATAATGACAATGTCGTTTCCTTGTACGAGGGGGGAAGCAACCTCTTTTGGGCCGAACGACTGGGAAAAGAAATCGGCGTCGAAGACTTATGGATCAAACAGTGTGGAAATGCCCACACGGGATCATTTAAAGATCTGGGGATGACCGTGCTTGTTTCAATGGTCAAGCAAATGATCGCCGAAGGGAAAAAAATCCCGGCTGTTGCTTGTGCTTCCACGGGTGATACGTCCGCTGCTTTAGCGTCCTATTGTGCCGCCGCAGGGATTCTTGCCATTGTATTTCTCCCCAAAAATAAGGTATCTCACGCTCAACTCATCCAGCCAATCGCCAACGGGGCGCTTACGCTATCGGTTGATACAGATTTTGACGGATGCATGAAACTGGTGAAGGAGATATGCAGTAAAAATAATATCTACTTAGCCAACTCCATGAACTCCCTCCGCATCGAGGGACAAAAAACGGTAAGCATTGAAATAGTTCAGCAGTTTGAGTGGGAGGTGCCCGATGTCGTGGTAGTGCCAGGGGGAAATTTGGGCAATACCGCTGCACTGGGAAAAGGCTTTCTCATGATGAAGGAATTAGGACTGATAGATAAGCAGCCGCGCATTGTGTGTGCACAAGCAGCCAAGGCCAATCCTCTGTATCTCAGTTATTTGAGCGGATTCAAAGAATTTAAACCGGTAAAGGCGCAAAAAACCCTTGCGAACGCCATCCAGATAGGCGATCCGGTAAGTTATAAAAAGGCTATCAACGTTTTAAAAAACTTCCACGGTATTGTAGAGCAGGCAACTGAAGATGAACTGGCAAACGCCTCTGCACAGGCGGATAGAACCGGGCTATTTAGTTGCCCGCACACAGGGGTAGCGCTGGCGGCATTAATAAAGTTATTGAAGAAAAAACTCATAAGACCCGATGAAAAGGTCGTTGTCATCTCCACTGCCCACGGTTTAAAATTTCCTGAATTCAAAATAAATTATCACGAAAATACCTTGGAGGAAGTAACCCCACGCTTTGCTAATCTTCCCGTAGAAGTCCCACCTCAGTATGATGCAGTAATGACCGCTATCGCCGGGAAACTTGAAAAGATATCGCTATAATGCACCAAAACCCTTACATTTTGGCGCTTCATTTCCATTCTCTGGTAAGCCGAACAGCCTTACATTTTCAATGAGAATTGACAGATTAAATTCCTTGACAAAAAATAGGCTATACTTATAATAATTTTTGAAGTACGAAAACATTTAAAAATAGTAAATCTTTATGAACATGAATTCTGCTCATGAAGTTTTTTGAATTGTACGCGGAGAAAGAGGTATGAATTATTTCAAAACAACGCTATTATTAATTGCCTTGACGCTGCTGCTTGTTTGGGTAGGCGGTATGTTCGGAGGACGCCATGGTGCGATCTTTGCCTTTGCTATTGCTATAGGCATGAATTTTTTCAGTTATTGGTTTAGCGATAAAATTGTTCTGAAGATGTACGGCGCCAGAGAAGTCTCTGAACAGGAGTCGCCGGCGTATTATGGAATTGTGAAAGAATTAATTACGGATGCCGGACTCCCCATGCCCAGGGCATATATCATTCCAACGAATGCCATGAATGCCTTCGCAACGGGCAGGAATCCCCATCACGCTGCCGTAGCAGTTACCGAAGGGATGCTCAACTCTCTGAAACATGAAGAACTCAAAGGTGTCTTAGGACACGAATTATCCCATATTCGGAATCGGGATATACTCATCTCTACCATTGTTGCAACGGTCGCCGGTGCAATCATGTTGCTGGCTGATATGGCCCGATGGGCGGCCCTCTTTGGCGGTTACGGAGGGAGGGATGAAGGAGAAAGCAGGGGGGGAGGCATTGCGATGTTATTTTTAGCTATTCTGGCCCCTATCGCCGCATTGATAATCCAGATGGCAATTTCGCGTTCACGGGAGTACGCAGCCGACAAGGGCGGCGCGCTTATGACTGGAAATCCGTTGGGACTGGCAAGCGCACTTGAAAAATTACAACAGGCCTCGATGGTCAGGCCCATGGATGCAAATTCGTCTACAGCCCATATGTTTATTGTAAACCCATTAAGCGGGCGTTCGTTTGCTGCGATCTTTAGTACCCATCCACCAATCGAAGAGCGGATCAAGAGACTCAGGGCTATGGCATAGAAGGGGCTATTCAAGCATAACAGCTATTATGGCAACTATTTGCTGCCACGAGGTTGCAGGCATTCAACCTTTCGGAGACCATTTTAAACTTACTCGTAAAGCTCCTTGACATCTTCGTATTTTAGTAGTTTGAACGATTGCCAAAAACAACGTGTGTTTTTACAAAGACAGCAATTTACATGGAGGAACATGAATGGTGCACTATACGTGTGATATGTGCGGAAGACCATTACTGGCAGATGAAGACATTCGGTATGTGGTGAAAATTGAGGTATATGCCGCATGCGATGCTATGGAGATGGATGATGATGACGATATGGATGAAGAAATCTGGGACATGGAGGAAGAAAACGAGATGCAGGATGGGACATCAAACCCCGCCGAATTATTAGAAAACGGAGAATATAGAACCTTTCGTTTTGATTTATGCATCAAGTGCCATAAAAAATATTTACAAGACCCTTTATTTTTAAAATCGTGGAACAGGACTAGATTTTCAGAAAATTAAAATATGTATCATTCTTTCAAATAACCATCATCCTCCGTTGCTTACGCTTTGCAAGAGAAGACGAAGCACACTACAATGTTAAAAACAATCTATGGGAATGACGATAACAGAGAAGATCATCGCTGCACACTCGGGTCTCAAGGAAGTACGTCCGGGGCAGTTCGTTTACGCAAATGTGGATATCTGCCTGGGCAATGACATAACCGCTCCCATTGCCATTGAAGAGTTTGAAAAGACAGGGATCAAAAAGGTTTTTGATCCTGAAAAAATTGTCTTAGTTCCCGACCATTTTACTCCCAATAAAGATATCAAGTCTGCACAACAGTCAAAATCCCTCCGCGTCTTTGCTGAAAAACATCACCTGAAACATTACTTTGAGATTGGCCGGATGGGGATAGAACATGCCCTGCTTCCTGAAAAAGGGATTGTAGCGCCGGGCGATCTTGTTATTGGCGCTGATTCTCATACCTGTACGTATGGTGCACTCGGCGCATTTTCAACCGGTGTGGGGAGCACCGACCTCGCCGCATGTTTTGCCACAGGAAAAGTTTGGCTCAAAGTACCCGAATCGATGAAATTTGTCTTTCATGGCAAGGTAAAAAACTGGACATCCGGAAAGGATTTGATCCTTTACACGATTGGGAAGATCGGTGTGGATGGCGCCCTTTATAAAGCGATGGAGTTTACTGGCAGCGCCATATCAAATTTACCGATGGACGATCGTTTTGCCATGTGTAACATGGCAATTGAGGCCGGGGCGAAAAGCGGCATCATTTCCCCCGACAAAAACACCGAAGACTACATAAAAGGCAGGGTATGGAAAAAATATGTTATGCACCAAAGTGATCCCGGGTGTGCTTATACGAAAACATACGAATTTAATGCCGAAGAAATTTCACCTCAAATAGCCCTCCCCAGTTTGCCAGAAAACACAAAACCTGTGGAAGAGGTTTCAGGAATCAAGATTGATCAGGTAGTCATAGGCTCTTGCACGAATGGAAGAATTTCAGATCTCAGGATAGCGGCTAAAATTCTCAAAGGGAAAAAGGCACACCCTTCCATTCGGCTTATTATTATACCGGCAACTCAGGATATTTATAAACAGGCGCTGCAAGAAGGCTTGATTGAGGTATTTATTGATGCTGAGGCGGTGGTTTCTACCCCAACCTGTGGTCCGTGTCTTGGGGGACACATGGGGATCTTAGCAGATGGAGAACGGGCATTGTCTACAACCAACCGTAATTTTGTCGGTCGCATGGGACATCCCAGGAGTGAGATATATCTTTGCAGTCCCGCCGTTGCCGCCTCGTCTGCAATCACGGGAGAGATTACACCACCTGATGAAATAATAAAGAATTGATGGAGAAAGTGAGTAAAACTATGTCTCAGAAAAAATATATAGGGCTTGACATCGGCTCTGTAAGCGTAAAAGCAGTATTGATCAACGAATGTAAAGAAATCCTGGAAAACCACTATGTCCGTTCGCATGGTCAACCGGTAGAAACATTTCTCCTTGTCTTGAGAGACATATTCAATCGAACCCATGTTGATGATATTGACGGCATAGCTATTACAGGTTCCGGTGGGAAACTGATATCCGAATTAATGAACATTGCCTTTATCAACGAGGTTGTTGCGCACAGCCAGGCGGCTACAACCCTGTATCCGGAAGTTCGCACTATTATTGAGATCGGCGGCGAGGACTCAAAGCTTATGCTTATCGAAAAGGATACATCCACTCAGCATACGAAGGTTTCTGATTTCTCTATGAATACTATGTGTGCGGCAGGCACAGGTTCGTTTTTGGATCAACAGGCAACAAGACTTGGCATCGCTATAGAAAAAGAATTTGGAGAGCTCGCGTTAAAATCCAAAAATCCGCCACGCATTGCCGGTCGCTGCAGTGTATTTGCCAAGACAGACATGATCCACCTTCAGCAGGAAGGGACCCCGGTACATGATATTGTAGCCGGCCTTTGTTATGCCATGGCCAGGAATTTTAAAAGCAACATTGGCAAGGGAAAGGAATTCTTCAAACCCATTGTCTTCCAGGGCGGTGTGGCAGCAAATATCGGCATGATTAAGGCTTTTGAGGATATTTTAGAGCTCAAACAGGGCGACCTGATCATCCCAAAATATTTTAATGTGATGGGGTCGGTCGGTGCGGTGTTTACTCTTATGGACAAAGGCATCCACTCGCCCTTCCGTGGATTAAAAGAGGTTGAAGAATACCTGAGAAACCGCGGCGCAAAGGCATCAAACCTTGAAAGCCTTCATTCTGATAACTATAAAATCGTTGAAAAAACGCAGCCAATCGTTGGTGATGAAAAGATTGAGGCATACGTTGGGGTCGATGTGGGATCGATCAGCACAAATATTGTTGTTATTGACAAACAGAAAAATGTCCTCGCACGACGCTACCTTATGACGGCAGGAAGGCCACTTGAAGCCGTAAAGCAAGGACTCTATGAGGCAGGCATTGAGGTCGGAGACAAGGTGACCGTCTGTGGCGCCGGAACCACAGGTTCCGGGCGCTACTTAACGGGAGACTTTATCGGAGCCGACATCGCAAAGAATGAAATTACCGCCCACGCAACTGCCGCGGCAAATGTTGATAAAAATGTTGACACTATCTTTGAAATCGGCGGACAGGATTCAAAGTTTATTCGATTAGAAAACGGAGCCATTGTGGATTTTGCCATGAATAAAGTCTGCGCTGCCGGCACCGGTTCGTTCCTGGAAGAACAGGCGGAGAAACTCAGCGTAAGCATTAAAGGAGAATTTAGCAAACGGGCGCTTTCATCATGCTGCCCATCGCAACTTGGTGAACGGTGTACCGTTTTTATGGAATCAGATCTGAACCATCATCAACAACGGGGAACGTCCAAAGACGATTTGCTGGCGGGGCTGAGCTATTCTGTTGTATTAAACTTTATCAACAGGGTAGTCGAAGACCGAAAGATTGGAAATACCATCTTCTTCCAGGGAGGAGTAGCAGCCAACCGCGGCGTAAAGGCGGCGTTCGAAAAAGTAACAGAGAAAAAGATTGTCGTTCCTCCCCATCACGACATCATGGGCGCCATCGGTTCTGCCATTATTGCCATGGAAGAAAAGACATGGGAAAAATCCCGGTTTAAGGGGTTTGACCTCCGGCACAAGAGATACGAACTGTCTTCCTTCGTATGCAAGGATTGTTCGAATATTTGCGAGATCAGAAAAGTTACCATCGATGGAGAAAATCCGCTTCATTACGGAAGTCGTTGCGGTAAGTTTGACGATGAAATGTCTCTCAAAAAGGGGAAACACTTGCCCAGACTTTTCCGAGAAAGGAAGGACGCCCTCTTCAATACCTATAAGAAAAACAAACCTGATCAACCAACAGGAAAAAAGATTGGAATACCACAGGTATCAACCTTTCACGAACTTTATCCGATGTGGAAGGCGTTTTTCATCGAATTGGGTTTTGAAATTGTAACCTCCAGCGATACCAATAAGGATATTATCTATAATGGTGTAGAGGTAATTACCGCAGAGACCTGTTTTCCCATTAAAGTTGCACACGGACATGTAATAGACATGTTAGACAGGGATATCGATTATCTATTCCTGCCCAGCGTTGTCAATCTGACGCACAGTAGTCCAAGGCTCACTCACTCATATGCATGTCCTTATGTACAGTGTATACCATATCTCGTACGTTCGGCCATTGATTTTAAAGAAAAGAAATTTAACGTCTTATCTCCCGTTGTTCATTTCGAATATGGAGATGCATATGTAGATAAAACCCTGCGTCTAATTGCAAAGAGCATTGGAAGAACGGGAAGTATTGTTGAAACAGCCATAAAGTCGGCACGTGAGGCCCTTCAAACGTTTAATACAACCTTAGAGGCGAGGGGAAGAGAAATTCTGGAAAAATTAGGAGAAAACGAAAAGGCATTCGTGCTGATAAGTCGCTCCTATAATGGCTGTGATACGGGCATGAATCTGGGACTTCCTGAAAAATTAAAGGATTTGGGAGTTATGACCATTCCGCTGGACTTTTTGACGCTGGATATCGAAGGGGTATCTCATGATTATCCGAATATGTATTGGAAGACCGGACAAAAATTCCTTGCGGCAGCCAGACTGATTGGCAGAGACAAGAGGCTCTATCCTTTATACATTACCAACTTTGGATGCGGTCCTGACTCATTTATACACAAATTCTTCGTTAAGGAATTGTCGGGAAAACCCTGCTTAACGATAGAGATTGATGAGCACAGTTCAGATGTTGGGGCAATAACACGCTGTGAGGCATTTATTGATAGCCTTAAAAACGTTAAACCAGTCCCTGACAGAAAAAAATTAAGAGACGACGTCCCGGTTCGAAACCTAAAAGAGAAAAGGAAACGCACCATTTACATCCCTTACATGTGTGACCACGGCAGGATGATCGCCGCCGCTATGCGTGCAAACGGTGTGTTGGCAGAGGCATTGCCTATGGCAAATAAGCAGTCAATTGACATTGGCCGGAGATTTACATCGGGAAAAGAATGCTACCCTGCGATTCTCACAACGGGGGATATCGTGAAAAAGGCCATGAGCCCGGATTTTGCTCCTGATGCCAGCGCCTTCTTTATGGCTACGGCATCCGGTCCCTGCCGGTTCGGCCAATATAACAAATTTCACCGCATGGTATTGGACGAACTGGGATTTCCCCACGTACCAATATACACCATGGATCAGGGGGAAAACTATGGCGAAGACACCAAGAGCCTGGGAACCCACTTCCGCAAACTGGCGTGGAACGGCATTATGTACATTGACCTTTTACAAAAATTGCAAAGGGAGACGAGACCCTATGAGGTACATAAAGGTGAAACCGACACCCTCTATGAAAGTTTTGTGAAAAAGGCTGAAATCGCACTCGAAAACCAGCAGAGTCTGGTTAAGTTTGCACGGGAAGCTAATATTGCCTTTGCAAAGGTGAGCATGGATCGCAGCAAACCGAGACCATTAATTGGCATTATTGGAGAAACCTATGTCCGGTGCAATGAATTTGCAAACAATTTTCTTGCAAAAAATATTGAACGGCTCGGCGGAGAGGTTTTTATTCCACCGTTTTCCGAATGGATTAATTATATTGCACACTGCCGCAGAGAATCATGCCTCTTTGAAAAGGATTATAAGGGACTATTTGGCGAGATCATCTCTGACATTGTCCAGAGATACGATGCACACAAGCTTACGAAGATGTTTAAAGGCAGAATCAGACATTTCCTGAAGGATGCATCTATTAAAGAACTCATCAAAAAGGGAAAACCGTATATTGATGATTCTTACAAAGGGGACCCGGTGCTCAGCATGGGTAAGGCAGTTGAATACGTGGAGGAAGGATTCGACGGTATTGTTAACATAATTCCGTTCCACTGCATGCCGGGGACAGTGGTAAATGGCGTGCTTGAAAGGTTTCAGAAAGATTTTTACGGCATGCCCTGTCTAAAATTGTCCTTCGATGGCCAGGAACAAACGAACGAGGAGACGCGGTTGGAGGCGTTTATGCATCAGGCATACCAAAGGATGGAAGGTAGATCGAATTCTAAAAAACACCGTACGGTGAACCGCAAACAAAAAGAGACCATAAACAGTGGACCTCTGGCAGTTGGCAGAGGGTGATAATGGAATGTTTTAGTAATTCATGGAGGGATGCGTTGTACTTGTCCCCTTATAGACTAACGAGGCAATAATGAAAGGTAAATGCTGGAAATTTGGAAATAATATTAACACGGATGAGATAATACCGGCGCGGTATCTGAATACGACTGATACAAAAGAACTGGCTTCTCATTGCATGGAAGATGCCGACCCCAATTTTGTGAAAAAAGCTAAGGCAGGCGATGCTATTGTGGCTGGAGATAATTTCGGATGCGGTTCCTCCCGGGAGCATGCACCGATTGCCATCAAGGCCGCGGGGATTTCATGTGTCATTGCAAAGTCATTTGCCCGTATCTTTTTTAGAAATGCCATCAATATTGGTCTGCCTATCTTTGAATGTCCTGAAGCGGCAGAACAAATTCGGGAAGGTGATGAAGTAGAAGCTAAATTGGTGACCGGCGAAATCATTGATCACACCTCAAAAAAAAGATTTAAATTCGAGCCATTTCCCCTGGAGATGCAGGAAATCATTCAAGCCGGTGGATTAATGAATTTTGTGAAAAAAAAGATGAATGTTGCTTAAATGCAGACCTTAGAAATCAAAAAAGATATTCATTGGGTCGGGATATTGAATGCCACCGTCAGGGTATTCGATGCGGTGTTTCAAGCCCGATTCGGAACCACCTATAACTCCTATCTCATTCAGGCAGATAAACCCACCCTTATCGACGGCGTTCATGAGAAATTTACTCAGGAATATATAGAAAAACTCCGTTCGCTAATCAACCTCAAGGACATTTGTTATATCGTTGTTAATCACACAGAGATGGATCATTCGGGTGCATTGCCCTTTCTCTTGAAAGAGACCCCGAATGCACAAATCCTATCCACAAAAACAGCGGCCCTTTTCCTGAAAAACATCCTTCACACGGAAGTGAAGGGAAAAACAGTTGAAGATGGCGAGTGTGTCAGCCTGGGCAACAAGCAATTAAAATTTATCCATGCGCCATACTGGCATTGGCCAGATACGATGTTTACATATTTGGAAGAAGATCAGGTGCTGTTTCCTTGTGATGGTTTTGCAACCCATTTTTGCGACGAACGGCTTTTTGATGATCGGGTTGATACCTTTTTTGAAGATTTTCAGTATTATTTTGAGCACGTCATGGGCCCTTACCGGAAAAAGATCCTCGAGGCAATAGAAAAGATACAAAACCTGAATATCCAGTTAATTGCCCCAAGCCATGGTCCCATCCTCAGGACCGATCCGTGGAAATACATCAATGCCTATAAAGAGTGGAGTACATCCAGGAAAAATCCCGATAAAAAACTGATATTGATCTTTTATGCGTCCATGTATGGAAATACCAGGAAGATGGCGGAGGCAGTAACCAGAGGGGCATCTACGATGAATACGGAGGTCAAACTGTTCGATGCAGCAAGCGTATCTCCCGAACTTATGCGATGTGAAATTGAATCTGCCGACGGAATCCTGTTGGGTTCATCAACGATAAATGGCGATGCACTATTACCTCTCTGGAATATAATCAACATTATGTTCAGCGTTAACGCCAAACTTAAAAAATGCGCAACCTTTGGTACCTATGGATGGAGTGGAGAGGCAACAAAACTTATGGAAGAACGGTTGAGGGGCCTGAAACTCAATGTTGTTCAGCCTCCAATAAAGGTTCTTTTAACTCCAACAGAGGAGGACCTGAAAAAGTGTTTCTTCTTTGGATACGATTTTGCAAAATCCCTTACAACGAACCCGGTGACGTAAAAATCCCCTCTCTTGCAAGACAATCGTAATTTTATTATCGGGATTCTCTTGCCAGCATATAAAGAAATTGCTGGGCATAACCCGCATATCTGCCAAAATATTCTCCCCCAAAATCCTGCAGTTGCCGATTTGATACCACTTTATTTTTAAAATACCGCTTTCGAAGAATCTTTTTCATCCACGTATCGATGGGAAATGCCTCTGTAAAACCCAGTGAAAACAAAAGGATGCAATCGGCAATCTTATCACCAACCCCCGGTATGTTTTTCAGCGCTGTCTTTGCCTCGGTATAGGGAAGTTTTTTTAATGACTGTAAAAGGGACTCACTCACGTGGTCGTTGGCGGTCTTAAGGTATTTTGCCCGAAAACCAGTTTTTGCCCGCACAATCTGTTCATAGTTATTCAAATCACCCGGATTGGGGAATGAGTACCCCTCCAGCTCATCCTGCATAATCTTTTTTCCAAAGGATTGCGACAACATTTCAAGATTTAATTTTATCTTGGGGATATTAGCCGCTGAAGAGCAGAGAAACGATATTAAGCATTCCCAGGGGTCTTGCCGTACAATACGCAAACCGCGGTATCTCCTTATCGCCTCACCGATATGCGGATCCTTGTTTATCTGTGCCAGAATCGTGGAATACGATTCGTCTAGGGCAAAATAATATACCAGAAATTTCTGGTCAACACCCTGGAATTCTAAATGATTGGCAGACTGCCGAACCCGAAAGATTCGATCCCTTACCGCAACAGAATACCAATCTTCCATTCTCGATACCCGAAACAGTTGGCCACACAAAAGGGTTGATTCAAGATTAAAATCGTTTACGAGGATTTTAGGCAAGTTACATCTTAAACAAGAAAAGAACAGTATCTTCTGAAATAAATTTAATGTTTAGTAAAAATTCAATGAAAACGGCAAATTTATTATAAATACGGCCACGAAAAAATCAAAAGACAAATTTTTGCGCTTCCCCAATTAAGCCATCTGTGCAGGCAATGATGGAATCAAGATACGGTAATGTTTTCTATGCTTATAACGAAGGGGATGTCCGGTCGCTTTAATGGGGATCCGATAATCTTTTCCGCCTCCACGAATACACAGCTTCATAAAACTTCTTTCAATGGCTTTTCTTATTGATTTTCTTCCGCTTCTTTGTCTTAATATCCTTCACAGATATACTCCTTTTTTTGACTTGAATTTTACGTATCAGTTCACCCCCCCTCCCCTATCCCCTCCCACCAGGGGCGGGGAAAAACACTTCCTCCCCCTCGATGGGGGAGGTCAGGTGGGGATGCTGAACTGTTACAATTTTACTGACTTACTAAACGAATTCACTTCGAGTCGAGAAAGAGTATGGCTTTTTGTTCAAAGCGCAACTACTTTCTTCATTATACCACGGGAAAAGAGGATATCGTAAATTATATGAAGCTTCCCTATGGGGAAGAGCTTGACTGGCTGGAAAAAGTTGTCTCATTTACAGAAAAGGAATAAATTGAATGCAGGGAAGGCTCATTGTTGTCACTGGCATCGACGGCAGCGGTAAGACGGTGCAGTCGAAGTTCCTATATGAACGATTGCTGAAAGAGGGGTATTCAGTTGTTACTACAGACTTCCCTCAGTATGGTAAGACTTTTTTTGCTGACATGGTCACGAAATATCTCAAGGGTGAGTTTGGCAGTGCAGACACCGTAAGCCCATACTTAGCATCAATTCTCTATGCGGGGGACCGATGGGAGTGCAAGGAGCAGATAAGCACTTGGCTTAATGAGGGCAAGATTATCGTATCAAACCGCTATGTATGCGACAACATGGCCCACCAGGGCGGTAAAATCAGAAGTTCTACCGAGAAAGAAAGGTTTTTTCAATGGTTGGATACCTTGGAATATCAGGTATTTGCCGTCCCTCGATCTAATCTCAATATCCTATTACACGTACCAGCAGAAATTGCTTATCAGCTTGTTGAAAAAAAGGAACAACGCGCTTACCTGGCAGGGGAAAGAAAAGATATCCACGAAGAGGATATTAACCATTTACGATATGCGCAACAAACTTTCCTGGAAATTGCCAAAGGGAAAAACGACTGGATAACCATTGATTGCACAGAAAATGGCAAGTTGTTATCGGAACAGTTCATTGCAGATAAGGTATGGCGCGTGGTTAGAAACATATTACAATAAAAGATGTTTTACAAGGTAATAAACCCTATGGCAAACAGAAAAAAAGTCCTTATTATGGGAGCAGCAGGTCGTGATTTTCATAATTTTAATGTCTGTTTCCGTGATAACCCCGAATACGAAGTAATTGCTTTTACGGCAGCACAGATACCGAATATCGCGGGAAGGCAATACCCATCTTCATTGGCAGGTAAATTGTACCCCAGTGGAATTCCCATCGAATCTGAAGAAAAACTGTCCTTCCTCATAAAACTTCATGTAATTGACGAGGTGGTATTTTCCTATAGTGACGTCTCACACGAATACGTTATGCATAAGGCCAGCCTGGTGAATGCATCAGGCGCGCAATTCACCCTCCCTGGCGCAAGGCAAACCATGCTCAAGAGCAAAAAACCGGTTATTGCTGTCTGCGCAGTCAGAACCGGCAGTGGCAAGAGCCCTGCTTCACGAAAGGTCTGTGAAATTATAAAAGGAATGGGGAAAAAAGTCGTTGTTGTACGACACCCGATGCCCTATGGTGACCTCTCCAAACAACGCCTCCAACGATTCGGTTCATATGACGACTTTCAGAAACACGATTGCACCATTGAAGAGATTGAGGAATATGAACCCCACGTAGAACAGCACACCGTCGTATATGCGGGTGTGGATTATGCAGTAATTCTGGCGGAGGCAGAAAAAGAGGCGGATATTATCGTTTGGGATGGTGGTAACAATGACACCCCCTTCTATGTACCCGATGTTCATATTACCATCGTAGACCCACACCGGCCAGGGCATGAGCTTGCCTATTATCCGGGAGAAACAAATCTTCTCCTGGCAGACATCGTTGTCATCAGCAAAGAAGATACCGCAAAGCCAGAAAATATACGCCTTGTTAAAGAGCATATAAAACAATCAAATTCCAATGCAGTTATTGTGGATGCCGCATTACCGGTAACTGTTGAAAAACCCGGCCTCATAAAAGGCAGGCGCACATTGGTCATTGAAGATGGTCCAACCTTAACACATGGCGGCATGACCTTTGGCGCCGGAGTTCTTGCCGCAAAACAGTATGGTGCAATGGAGATTGTCGACCCAAGACCCTATGCAGTAGGGTCAATTGCCGAAACTCTTGAGAAATATCCGCACATCAGAAATCTCTTACCAGCTATGGGGTATGGGCATTCGCAGATGGAAGAATTGCGGGAAACAATAGACCGGACTCCATGTGACCTGGTAATTATTGGCACCCCTATCGACCTGAGAAAACTCATATCCATAGACAAACCAACCGACCGGGTTCGGTATCATTTACAGGAAATAGGCACACCCACACTCAAAGAACTCCTGGAAACAAGGCTCCGATGAAGAAGAACGTTGTCGTCATTGCCTTAGGGGGAAATGCGCTTATCGGGAAGGGTCAAGCGGGCACGATTGCAGAGCAATTTGAGAACGTCCGGAAGAGCCTCGACGGGATTATACATTGCCTGAAACAGGGATTTACGGTGGTCATTACCCATGGGAATGGGCCGCAGGTAGGCAATCTGCTACTCATGGTAGAGGCCAGCCGGAATCAGATTCCCGAACTTTCTCTGGGTGTCTGTGTAGCCGACACTGAGGGTGCAATAGGGTATATGATCCAACAATCCCTGACCAACCGGTTACGAAAAGAGGGTATCGACAGATGCGTCGTTACCGTTTTGACGCAGGTCATCGTCGATAAGTGCGACAATGCCTTTTCTAATCCCACAAAACCCATCGGACCCTTCTTCGCCAGAGAAGAAGCGGAGTGCTTGCATCGCGAAAAAGGTTGGCATATCGTCGAAGATAGTCACAGGGGATACCGCCGGGTTGTAGCCTCACCCAACCCACTGAAAATTGTGGAAGAAAGGGCCGTAAAAACCCTGTTAAAGGCAGGTGATATTGTTATAGCCGCCGGCGGAGGCGGCATCCCTGTCATTCTGAAAGAAGACGGGGATTTAGAGGGTGTTGACGTGGTGATTGACAAAGACCTTGCCTCTGCCGTCCTGGCAAGGGATATTAAGGCTCACTGCCTTATGATGCTTACCGGTGTAGAGCACGTCTTTTTAAACTTTAAACAGCCAAACGAGCGGGCATTAAGCAGCTTAACGATAAAAGAAGCCCAAAAATATTTCCGGGAAGGACATTTCCCGCCGGGAAGCATGGGACCGAAGATTCAGGCAGCCATCAATTTTTTAAACTGGGGTGGCGAGATGGCAATCATCACGTCCATTGACAAGGTCAAAGAGTCCATGGATGGCTATACCGGCACAAAGATTATAAAAAATTCAACTTGAGTCGTTTGCGCTAACAATGTTGGGGATAAAACCATGAAGAAAGATTCGAGGAAAATTATTCCGCTTAGTAACCATAGCACCACAGGAGGCTATGACGTCATCCTATCAGAGGTCGTTAGTCTGCTCGAATCGGCCCGCCGAGCTTCAGCACGTGCGATCAATACGATTATGACTGCCACTTACTGGGAGATCGGAAGAAGAATTGTGGAATGGGAGCAAGCTGGCAAAGAACGTGCAACCTATGGGGAGGCACTGCTCAATCGCATGGCAGCCGATCTGACAAAGAGGTTTGGCCGTGGTTTTTCTCGACAAAATCTTCAGCAAATGCGACAATTCTACCGAGTTTATCCACCAGATAAGATTTGCCAGACACTGTCTGGCAAATTACCATCAGAAATTCGCCAGACAACGTCTGGCGAATTTGAGGAAGCATCGAGAGATATAAAAGATCTGATAACGACAAAAAAATCGCAGACACAGTCTGCGGAATTTAATCAAATACTTTCCTCGAAACTATTTCCCTTACCATGGTCACATTATGTTCGTCTGCTCTCATTGAAAAATCCCGAAGCACGCGCTTTTTATGAGACAGAAGTCTTACGTGGAGGCTGGAGTGTGCGTCAATTAGAACGCCAGATTGCTACTCAATTCTATGAGCGCACCGCTTTATCCAAAAACAAGGCCACCATGCTGAAAAAAGGGGCTAAGCCGCTCTCCGCAGATTCCGTTACACCTGAAGAAGAGATTAAAGACCCGTTTGTACTGGAATTTCTTGGATTAAAAGACGAATACTCCGAGAATGACCTCGAAGATGCCTTGATCCACAAGCTTGAAGCTTTTCTACTGGAACTTGGGGGAGATTTTGCCTTCATAGGCCGCCAGCGTCGCCTACGCATTGGGGATGAGTGGTATCGTGTGGATTTGATCTTCTTTCATCGCCGCCTGCGTTGTCTTGTAGTAATCGATTTAAAACTGGGTAAATTCACCCATGCCGATGCCGGTCAAATGCATCTCTACCTCAATTATGCCAGAGAGCACTGGACACATCCGGACGAAAACCCGCCTGTAGGTTTGATACTTTGCGCCCAGAAGGATAATGCCGTTGCCCATTACGCACTGGAAGGGCTTCCCAACAAAGTGTTGGCAGCAGAATATCGTACGACGCTGCCTGATGAAAAGACCTTATCAACCGAGCTTGAACGGACACGCAGGATGTTGGAGGAACGTTCAACGATTAAACTTGAAAAGAAACCATGCAATTGAGTAAAAACTTTCCGATATCCTGTTAACACCTGTAGGAAACCAAAATCTACCGATCACGTCAAAAAGTACTGCATCCTCAAATATACACGTGCATGCCAAGAGGTTATACATAGCGCAGCACAGCTTAAACCAAAAGACCACCCCTATTCTCTCATGGATAAACTAAGGGGATTGATAAGAATTTATCTATTTGCAAAATATATTATATTTACGAATTACCACCAGCAATTGCAGGTACGATAGAGATATAGTCGCCATCTTTTACGGGTGTATTCAAGTTACTCATAAACCGGATATCCTCATCGTTAAGGTAAAAATTGATAAACCGTCTGATTTGCCCGTCATTGTCGCAAATCCTTTCTTTGATCCCCGTATAATTCACTTCAAGATTCTCGACAATATCCTTAATATTCTTTCCTTCCACTTTAACCTCGTCAGCGCCCTTGGTAAGGGTTCTTAGTGGCGTTGGAATGCGTACCGTTACTGACATATTTATACCCCTTTCAAGTAGTAAATATAAGAAAAACAGAAAATATGAAATCCTCTGCGTATACGTTTAATGTACTGCAGCCATCTTTTCTTCCATAATGGCATCAAATTCAGAGAGGGATGGGTTGATAATTTTCGGGGTTTCTAATTTATCCAGCACCGCTTCCTGGGTCTTTAACCCGTTTCCCGTCACACTGATGACGATGGACTCGTCCCGCGGGATTTTGCCCTGTTCAACAAGTTTTTTAGTAACCGCCACAGTCACACCGCCCGCTGTCTCCGTAAAGATGCCCTCCGTTCTGGCAAGCAATTTAATACCTTCCACGAGTTCATCGTCGGTTACGTCCTCTGCCCATCCACCGGACACATTAATGGACTTCACAGAGTAATAGCCGTCAGCCGGGTTACCGATTGCTATCGACTGCGCAATGGTTTTGGGCTTTACGGGTTTTATCACGTCAGTTTCCTGCTTAACGGCTGTAGTTATCGGCGAGCTGCCACTTGCCTGAGCGCCGTGAAGTTTAGTATCCGCCTTATCAATGAGACCCAGTTTTACAAATTCTTTAATAGCCTTTTCTATCTTAGTAATCAAAGACCCGCCTGCCATGGGAACTATAATATGTTGCGGCGCTTTCCATCCAAGTTGTTCAACGATCTCGTATCCATAGGTCTTTGAACCTTCTCCGTAGTAAGGTCTCAGATTCACATTCACAATCGCCCAGCCATATTTATCTGCTATCTCAGAACAGAGCTTGTTTACATTGTCATAATTTCCCCGGACTTTTATTACATTCGTACCGTAAATTAACGTGCCAATAATCTTGCCCTGTTCCAGATCGGCAGGCATAATGATATAACTTTCCAGCCCTGCCTGCACGGCCTGGGCGGCTACGGCGTTCCCCAGATTTCCTGTGGTGGCGCATCCGACCGTTTTATACCCAAATTCCTTTGCCTTTGTCAGCGCCGTGGAAACGACCCGGTCTTTAAAGGAGAACGTGGGATAATTCACGGAATCGTTCTTCACATACAGTTCTTTCACCCCAAGGACTTTGGCGAGGTTATTTGCCTTGACGAGGGGCGTGAAACCGACCTGCGCGCCCACCGTTGGTTCACCATCAACCGGAAGCAGTTCCTGGTAACGCCACATCGTCTTGCCACGGGATTCAATCAGCTTTCTGGTCAAAACCTTCTTAATCCCATCATAATCATAATCGACTTCCAGTGGACCAAAACAAAAGCTGCAGACGTGCAATGGCTCCTTTGGGTATGGTTTTCCACACTCCCGGCATTTCAGACCTTTTACAAATCCCATCTATTGCCCTCCGTTCATTTGATCAGGACGCAGATTTCCGCAGATGCAGATAATAAGGTTTACCTTTTAAAATTCTGATAATTGTTCGACTAAGTTCCCGGCGAAGTCTGTGGTGATCTGTGTCCAAACTCTCAAGCAAATAAAAAAGCCTCTTTCTATACAAATAAGATAGGAAGAGGCTTTTCTATGTACCTATCTTATCTTTTCCCAAAACACGAGACAGGAATTAGCACCAGCATCCCGCCCGCGCAATTCGCTGGGCAAGACCGGTTGCTGTGGCTTCACAGGGCCAGTCCCTCTGCCACTCTCGATAAGACGAATGAAATTTCACAAATTGTAACGAAAAAAACACCCTCTGTCAATGAATTATTTTAAAGTGATGTTGTTAGTTTAAAATGTTAATTTTTTAAAGCAAGAGAAAGATGTGTCCTGGAGAGAGAATGCCTTTTCCGGCTCGTTTGAGCAGATTAGATAGAATTCAGGCTGTTTATGACAATGCCCGTGATTAACTTCGGATAAAAATACGTCGATTTGGGAGGCATAACCTTGCGTGCCATGGCAATTTCTCTGACCTGTTCTATACGCGTAGGGTTGAGAAAGAATGCCAATTGATATTGGCCAGACCTCACGAGTGATACGGCCTCCGCCTCATCCTTCACATATTTCACGTAATCTTTCACGGTCACATCGGTGGAATTTATGCCCAGTATTTTGCCGATAATCACGCCATGAAGGATACCCGCATCCAGATGCCGCCATTCAGGATGGTCTTTGGCGAATACCGCATCAAGCAGTTCTTCATTACTCAGTCGCAATTTATAATACGTATCATCCTGACCAATATACATTACAAAGGCATGTCTCTTGGCCTCATTGTTGAGGCTTGACATAAACTCCTCTGTCTTACACCCCTTGCCTAACAGTTCGACCTTAAATGATTGTTGTAACGCTTGTAAAATACGGTCAGGGCGATAATCCTTTATATTCCGTACGAGCCGATGGGCCGGCAGTATCTTCAACCCGTTATTATTCATCGAAACGCACACCATCATCACATAATCCGAAGGCAAATCATCTCCCGCTATCCCATGTTTCATGTGCATTTGTTCTTTATAAACCAATGCAGTTTCATACCGATGGTGTCCATCTGCAATGAAAAGGGGTTTCTCCTTCATGAGGGAAATCAATTTATCGATAATCTGCCTTTCCTTGCTTGCCCAAAGTTTATTCTTCACCCCTGTATCGTCTGAAAAATCCATATCAGGTTTTGTGACTGCAATCGTAGACAAAAAAGTATCGATCACGTTATTCTCGTCCGGGAAAAGGGCAAATATGGAACTAAGGTTGGCCCTGCACGATTGGGTGAGTTTTAAACGATCTGCCTTTGGGCCGGGAAGTGTCTGCTCATGGGGATAGATGGACCCTTTGTCAAAGGGCTCCAGTTTCACCAATGCAATAAAGCCTCTCCGCACCAGCCATCTGTTGCCAGACAAAAATTCCTGATCGTAAATATAAATCGCCGGGGCATCTTCTTGTTTCAGGATGCCACTTTCCCTCCAACTCTTGAGAAATTCAGCAGCGCGGGTATATTTATTGGCATCTTCCGTATCGCTGGGAAAGTCTTTTCCCAAATCCAGACGAATGATATTATTCGGATGAATCTGGTAATATCGCTCTTGCTCCAGAGGTGCGATTACATCATAGGGCGGTGTCACAACGGCAGAAATGTCCTTAATAATACCCTGATTGTACCGCAACCCCCGGAACGGTTTTATGATAGCCATGGTAAATTTGCGATTTTCGATTTACGATTTACGATTTTAAATCTCAAATCTAAAATCGTAAATCTAAAATTAAGAGACCCTTCGGCTTTGCCTCGGAATGATATAAGGCGAAGGAAGACAGCTCTATGTGCCTTCCTCCCACGACGCCAGGTACTTCTCTTGCTCTTTTGTAAGTGTATCAATGGTAATACCCATAGATTTTAACTTCAGACTGGCAACCCACTGATCAATCTCTTTGGGTACTTCATAAACCCGGGGTACTAATTTGCCTTTATTTTTTACGACATATTCGGTAGCAAGCGCCTGAGTGGCAAAACTCATATCCATCACACACGCAGGATGGCCTTCCGCTGCTGCAAGATTAATGAGGCGGCCTTCTCCCAGGAGATAAACAGACTTTCCGTTCTTCAATACATACTGGTCTACAAAATTGCGAACCGACTTATTCACCTTTGCAGCTAAGGATTCCAAAGCGGCTATATCGATCTCCACGTTAAAATGACCAGAATTGCAGACCATCGCCCCATTCTTCATAACTTCAAAATGTTCTTTCCGGAGCACATGGATATTCCCCGTTAAGGTACAGAACAGATCGCCGATTTTAGCTGCTTCACCCATTGGCTTCACCATGAAACCATCCATAGCGGCTTCCAGTGACTTAATTGGGTCTATTTCCGTAACGATGACATTGGCGCCCATACCTTTTGCCCGCATAGCCAATCCTTTTCCACACCATCCGTACCCTGCAATAACAAATGTCTTGCCAGCCAGAAGGGTATCTGTCGCCCGGATAATCCCATCGATGGTAGATTGCCCGGTACCGTAACGGTTGTCAAAAAGGTGTTTCGTGTCGGCATCGTTTACTGCAATAACAGGGATCTTTAGTGATCCGTCTTTCTCCATAGCCTTCAACCGTATCACACCGGTGGTTGTTTCTTCCATGCTCCCCAATATTTGGGGAATGAGTTCCTTGCGTTCTTTATGGATGGCGGAAACAAGGTCAGCCCCGTCGTCCATTGTAATGGTTGGTTTGTGGTCCAGCACAGATGTGATATGTTTGTAATACGTTTTATTATCTTCACCTTTGATAGCAAAGACGGGTATTCCGTAATCCTTTACCAGGGCGGCGGCGACATCATCCTGGGTAGATAAAGGATTTGAGGCGCAAAGCACAATATCGGCCCCGCCTGCCTTGAGTGTCCGGGCCAGATTTGCTGTCTCGGCTGTTACATGAAGGCACGCTGACATATTCATCCCTTTTAAGGGCTTTTCTTTTTCAAACCTCTCCTTTACCTGCGCCAGGACAGGCATATCATTGTTTGCCCATTCAATGCGCTTCTTGCCACCCAATGCAAGATTTGCGTCTTTAATGTCACAGTTCATGAATTCTCCTTTTCTTCTAAAGATTTCTTTAACAATGTTTCCTTATTTCTTTAACTTCTTTGCTAAGAATGGCATCGTTTGTTAGCATTACCGTAAAAGCGCCAAGCGGCACTCCGCAACTCGCTTTCAAATCTGCCACTTTCAAACACCCGCTTCCTTGCGCAAGGCATCCGCCATGTCTGTCTTTTCCCACGTAAAGGTGTCTTCCGGGCGACCAAAATGACCGTGTCGGGCCGTGACCTTGTAAATCGGTCTTCTCAGTTTCAACCGATCAATAATACCCTTCGGCGTCATATCGAAAACTTTTTCGCAAATTTGAGTGAGCTTTTCATCAGGAATCTTACCGGTGCCTTCCGTAGCAATGTGGATGGCAAGGGGTTTCGCCACGCCAATGGCATAGGCTACCTGCGCTTCGCACCGATCTGCAAGGCCGGAAGCCACTACATTCTTCGCGATATGTCGGGCAGCATAACAAGCGCTTCGATCGACCTTCGTTGGGTCTTTGCCTGAAAAAGCACCGCCTCCATGGCGCCCCCAGCCACCATACGTATCCACAATAATCTTTCGCCCTGTCAGACCACAGTCCCCTTGAGGTCCGCCGATCACAAAACGTCCCGTTGGGTTTATATGGTAAATTGTTTTACTATCCAATAGGTTTGCCGGAATCACCTGCTTTGCGACTTTTTCAATCATATCCTGCTTGATGGTCTCGTATTTCACGTCTGGCGCATGCTGGGTAGAGATAACTACAGTATGTATTCTTACCGGTGTATGGTCCTGATATTCTACCGTGACCTGAGATTTTGCATCCGGACGTAAATATTTCAATACCCCTTTTTGCCTTAATTCTGCATGTTTTATGATAATTCTGTGTGCCAGCATAATAGGGAGCGGCATCAATTCCGGGGTATCGTTGCAGGCATAGCCAAACATCATTCCCTGATCACCGGCGCCGTGTTCCTTAAAGAGCCCTTCGCCTTCAGTCACGCCTTGTGAAATATCGGGCGATTGCTTGCCAATGCTGGTAATGACCGCACACGTGTTATAATCGAATCCTATCGATGCATCACCATAGCCAATTTCTTTTATGGTGTTTCGCACGACATCGGGAATATTCACATTCGCCTTTGTGGTAAATTCTCCCGCTACAAAGGCAACGCCTGTCGTCACCAATGTTTCACAAGCTACACGACTCATCGGGTCTTGCTCAAGCATTGCATCCAGCACGGCATCAGATATCTGGTCAGCAACCTTATCCGGATGCCCCATAGACACCGATTCAGAGGTAAATAAATGCCTTCCTTTCTTCATACTGATACTGTCCTCTCCTTCAATAAAATGTTCCTTAATACCGTTACATTACGACCGGTAGCGCCCCTTTGCCCCATTACAACCGATTGCGCCCTCCTGCCCATTTCCCTGGCCTCATCCGGATGCTCCAATACATACATCATTTCATTCAGCAGCGCTGACTCATTCTGAACAATTTTTATGGCATTGGCTTCTCTTAATAACTGAACCTCCTCATGAAAATTAAACGTATGCGGCCCTACAAGAATTGGTTTAGCCAACCCGGCAGGTTCCATCATATTTTGACCACCGTGCGGCACAAGGCTTTTACCCACGAACACGCAGTCGGCAATACTGTAAGTTGCGAGTAACTCCCCTACCGTATCAACAAGAATAACCGTTTCATATTTATAATTGCCTATTTTGTCTCCTCTATCGAGTGAGGTTTTTTTTATACACCTGAGCCCCAGAGACGCAATAAGCTTAATTACCTCGTTTGCCCTTTCGACATGGCGCGGTACCAAAACCAGCCTTAGCCTTTTAATTCTTGCCCTCATCTGCCTGAAGATATTCAAAATAACACCCTCTTCACCCTCATGGGTACTGCCACAGACAATCACCTTATCCGCATCATCAATCTCAAAGAGGCGCAATAACCGTCTTTTCATATCTTCAGGAACATCAGTTACCATATTATCGAATTTCATATTCCCGGTAATAAAAATTTTTGCTTCTGGTATGCCCAGACTTATCAGACGTGTTGCATCGGTTTCGGTCCTTGCACAAAAAACGTTCTCTTTCTTTGTTAAACTTTCAAAGAACCCTTTTGAAATCTTGCTGAGCGCACGGTACCATTTCAGCGATTTTTCTGATATCCTGGCATTCAGCAAGGCGACCGGGATGCGCCTCTTTGCCACTGCTATTAAAAAATTAGGCCATATCTCCAATTCAACCAACACCACGCAACTGGGCTGTATGGCATTCAATACTTTATCAACCACCCAGCTCAAATCGAGGGGAAAATAAAAAATCTTCTTGCCGTCAAAACACCGTTTGGCAACCGATAATCCCGTGTTGGTATTGGTAGAGACGACAATATCTACATTAGTAAACTCCTTTTCGATGGATTTTACCAATGCTTTTGCCGTTAAAATTTCCCCGACAGAGGCACAATGAATCCATAGACAGGGTTTTTTTCTTTCACGTATATCAATCCAGCCCAGACGCTGCGCTAAACCGGAACGGTATCGTTCACTGGTTATGAATTTCAAAAGAAAATACGGAGAACCAAAAGTAATCGCCGTTGCATAAACAGCATCAAAGATTATCGACATGCGGGATGGAATGGATTTTCAGGTTATTATGTGTCTTTCGCCGGTAATTATTTATAGTGTAATAAGGCTAAAATTAACTTACCCTGCCACAACATTGCTTGAACTTTCTACCACTACCGCATGGGCAAGGCTGATTTCTCCCCACCTTGACTCCGACTTTAATAGGTTCCATTTTCCGCTCAACCGGTTCTTCCGGGTTCTTCGTTGCACCCTGAATAGCGCCGGCCGCAACCGGTGATTCATGAATCGCTTCCAATCCAGAAACTTCCTGGTGAACATAATGATCGGGGTGCCATATATCTTTTCTCTCCGCCTCTTTGCCCAGTTGCAATTTAAATATGAGGTCAGTTATCTCATCGCGGATCGACAGATTCATGTTTTCAAACATACCTAATGCTTCTCTTTTATATTCTATTCTGGGATCCACCTGGGCATATCCGCGGAGACCGATACCCGACCTCAGATGGTCCATAGCATAGAGATGGTCTTTCCATTTTGTATCGATCTTTTCCAGCAAGAGAATTTGAGCAATCCTTTCCATATCTTCTTTGCCGATGGAATTTTCCTTCGCTTCGTATGCCTCCGTGGCTTTCTTTATCAAAAAATCTTCCACATTCTTACGCGTCTTCTCATCAACCTCGTTTAGATCGACAGGCAAACCATATTTTTGCTTAAACCATGCAACAAGATCAAAGGGTTCTTCCTCACCCCTTCCACTCTTTGTGTCGTAAGCAAAAACCGTTATTTCCCTGATGCTATCATCCATCATTTGGTGAACATAATCACGGATGTTCTTCCCTTCAAGCACGTCTTGCCGCAGGGTATAAATCGTTTTTCTCTGTTGGTCCATTACTTCGTCATATTCGAGCAGGTGTTTCCGTATTTCGAAATTATGTTCCTCGACCTTTTTCTGCGCACGCTCAATGGATCTCGTGACCATCGAATGCTCAATCGCCATACCTTCTTCCATCCCGAAGGTTTTTAAAAGTGAGCTCACACGCTCGGAGGCGAAAATGCGCATTAAATCGTCTTGAAGCGACACATAGAAGCGGGATGAACCCGGATCGCCCTGCCGTCCCGCACGACCGCGAAGCTGGTTGTCAATGCGCCGCGCCTCGTGCCTTTCAGTGCCTATAATATGAAGACCACCGAGATTTGCAACGCCTTCACCCAAAACAATATCCGTTCCTCGTCCGGCCATATTCGTTGCAATGGTAACATTCCCATGCTGTCCGGCCTTTGCGACAATGTGCGCCTCCCGCTCATGTTGTTTGGCGTTTAACACCTCGTGCTCAATGCCCTCTCTCATGAGTTTCTCACTGAGCAATTCCGATTTTTCAATGGAAACCGTTCCAACCAGGATTGGCCGGCCCGTTTTGTGCACCTCTGCAATTTCTTTGATGATGGCATCAAACTTTTCCTTTTCAGTCCGATAAACCCGATCGGGGAAATTGGTGCGGTGCATGGGTTTATTGGCGGGAATCACAACAACTTCCAGTTTGTATATCTTATCGAATTCTGCAGCCTCCGTCATTGCCGTACCTGTCATCCCGGCAAGTTTTTTATATAACCGGAAGAAATTCTGAAGGGTAATCGTAGCCAGGGTCTGATTTTCCTCCTTGATGCGCTGATGCTCTTTTGCCTGAACGGCCTGATGCAGCCCGTCACTCCACACACGGCCTTCCATCAGGCGCCCGGTAAATTCATCCACGATGACAACCTCGCCACCTTTAACAATATAATCCCTGTCATTTTTAAACAGATGGTGGGCGCGAAGGGCCTGCTCAATATAGTGCGGCCATTCCATGTTCCTGTCGGTATAAATACTATCGACATTTAGCATCTTCTCTACCTCTTCAGTGCCTTCCTCGGTAAGATGCGCCATGCGTTCTTTTTCTTTTATTTCAAAGTGTTTTCCGGCTTTTAAACGCCTGGAGATTTTATCCGCTATATAATATTTTTCTGTAGACTCTTCAGCGGGGCCGGAGATAATCAAAGGGGTGCGCGCTTCGTCAATCAGGATACTATCTACTTCATCGACGATGGCATAATTCAGGCCGCGACTAATCTGCACCTGTTCTTCCGTCCTGATCCGCATGTTGTCGCGGAGATAATCAAAACCGAATTCGTTATTTGTCCCGTAGGTGATATCGCAGAGATAAGCAGCCTTCTTCTCCTCGTATGGCTGATTTGACTGGACGGCGCCGGCCTTTAATCCTAAAAATTCATACAAGGGATTCATCCAGTCCCTGTCCCGCCTCGCCAGATAATCATTGACCGTTACGATGTGGACACCTTTTCCGGAGAGTGCGTTCAAATAAGCAGGCAGGGTAGCAACCAGGGTCTTGCCTTCACCGGTTGCCATTTCAGCAATTTTTCCCTGATACAAAACAATCCCGCCAATGAGCTGGACGTCAAAGTGTCGCATGGTGCGATTGGGGCTGTCGGGATTTGGGGCGACAAGTATCCTCCGGCTTGCTTCCCGCACAACGGCAAACGCCTCTGGCAGGAGATTATCCAAGTTCTCTCCAGCGGCCAATCGTTCTTTGAATTTATCTGTCTTCTGGCGGAGTTCGGCATCCGTTAAGGACGTCATCTCCGGCTCGAGGGAATTAATATGTGCTATAACAGGATGTATCTTCTTGAGTATCCTATCGTTTGATGTTCCGAATACTTTCGTTAGAAAGCTCATAGTTTAATAAGATTTTAAAGTGGAAGTTTTAATAAATGATTAATTATTGTAAGCAAATATGGATATATATGTCAAGGTAATGTTGGGAATAAACAGGGCTACGTCAAGTATAAGCGCAAGTACTGACACGTAAAAAAGAAAAGGAATAAACTGGCTTTTTCAAAATGGTTCTTGTATAATAGTTTCATGAA
>JABWAQ010000118.1 GCA_013360945.1 Candidatus Brocadia sp. | reverse complement strand
TGTTTTTATTCTCAAAATACCTTGAAATCACTTGGAGATTCTACCATTTCTGGCCTAATCCTGCAACAAGGCTTCGCCTTGTTTGCAGGATTTAGGTATAATATACAACCTCATTTTCTGTCCCATCATTCGCTTCTTTGTTATTTTTGTGGATCGGTGTTTTGTTGTCGTTAATTTCCCACTCAAATCTCAACGCTATGGCAGTTTTCACTCCATTAACAGGATAAACAGCATGAAAAGCAGGTGGCGGGTTACCCCCGGCTTTTCTAAATACCCTGGATATCTTTAGATCTGTAGCATCACCGGTATTTTTGTCCTGTCCAAAATAAAATATTTCATATTTCCCCTGGTCTGTGAAATTGTTGAACTCATTATTATCATCGAAATCGTTCCAGAGGTATTGCCCCTCCTCGAATTTATTGGGAGGAAAACGTGGTAACTCAATATCTTGTTGGACCGTGGCTGTGCCATGATAAGACAAACGATGATTAGTGCCGGCAATTTCTATCCAAACCTTGTCAACTTTATTAGAATCGTTTACCTTTGCAAATAATATTGGACTTGTATTAACCTCCAAATTTTTTATAACATCCGTGACCTCGGTTAATTCGAGCGACGTAATGGTTTCAATACCCATTACAAGTTTGGCAGCGAGTTCACCATCTTTATAACTATTGCTGATGGAAGAAAGAGCGCCGTAAGTTCCAATACCGTCTCCGTTATCATCGATGACCGGATGTTGCGCGGCGTTATCAAAATACCGCCCATTGCCAGCCAGAGCGCCCTGTAAACCATTTCCATTTTCATTATTGGTAAATAGAGCGATTTCATTCGCCGTTGCTTCGTAACATTTCTTCAAACTCATGCCCCTGGCCGCAAACTTAAAAAATTCCGATACAAAATAATCCCCATGTCTTATTGATTCGTCAGGCGGTAACGGGCCTTTATAAGCAACTTCTTCCGTGTCGGAACTAGCGATAATGACGCGTTTCTTGCCTGTTTTAGATAAGGCATTTATAAAACTTCCAGAGTGGTTGGCGCCAAAAACAATTACCATGGGAGATTTTTCCAATGCCTCGCTATTTATCTGAGATTCGAGGGTGTTTAAGGCACCTTTCAGATCGCCTGCAGTTATGGGATCGTCAGGATCAATAAAGATTTTTTCCTTATCTCCTGGCCCTACAAAGATAATATACAACGGGGCTGGGGACATATTTATATCGCCTGACATACCAGTTATGGTCTTTAATATTTTATCCCTGACGGGTTTCCCGTCGACACCGGTTTGAGTATCGTCGAAATTGAAGTAATGAATATTCTTGTCTTTAAATTTCATTTCGATGAGTTTTTCGTTGATATAATTTGCCGTGCGATTGTGAGAATCTATCCCGGACTCATTGTCAATACGGCCTTCTACAAGAATAGCATAGCCAACTACTTCTTTCGCAGCGTCCCGAACTTCGATTTCAATATTTCCAGAGACAGCGCCTATAAAACTTTCATCCTCATAAAAAACATTGAATAATTTCCATTTTCCAATACCTGGCAATTTAACATCCTTAAATATATATGTGAGTTGATCTTCTTCAAGGAAGGGTTGGGTCAAGATTATATCTTCATAAGATCCATCTGGATTTATACGGAATAAGCTTAGTGTTTCTTGTAAGAATTTGTTTCGTGTTGTTTCATTGTCGGGTGTTAACGTTACGATTCCTGCAATATCCACTGTCTGGTCAATTTGAATTATTGTGGAAGTAGTTTCAATGGTAAGCGCTATTTCAGCCGGATTCACTATAAAAGTTTGTGGTTCACTTACTGCCCCTGAGTAATCGCTGTTGCCCTCCCAACTGGCTGTGACAGTCCACGTACCGCCGCTTATGGGAGAATAGTCAGGTAGAGTAAAATCACCTTCCACTTCGGACTCGGCCGTCTTTGTATCTATTTCTCCTTTGCTATTGGTAAAGGTCATGATCACCCGATCCTCCTGTTGAGCAGGGATGATTTGCCCTGTTATCGTTACAGATTCGCCAAAGGTTATATCCGATATGGGAACCAGCATTATCGAAGACGTTATTTTCGATACCATCAAGTTAATATTAACTTGGACCGGCGTGTTACTATCCGTATTTGTCCCGTTTCCCAACTGCCCATCTTCATTGTATCCCCAAGCCCAGACCGTCCCGTCCAATCTTAGTGCAAGGCTGTGATACTCCCCGCCGGCGATTGCAATGACATCACTGAAACCGATTATCTGTACAGGAGTACTTTTGTTTATGTTTGTTCCGTCTCCTAATTCTCCATCTTCATTATAACCCCAAGCCCAAACCGTCCCGTCTGATTTCAGAGCAAGACTGTGATACCCTCCACAAGCGATTGCGATGATATCGCCGGGGCCAATTGCCTGTACAGGAGTACTATTGTTAACGTTGGTTCCGTCTCCTAATTCTCCATCTTCATTGTATCCCCACGCCCAGACCGTCCCGTCCAATCTTAGTGCAAGGCTGTGATACTCTCCCCCGGCGATTGCGATAACGCCGCTCATGTCCTTTATCTTTCCAGGGGTGTTTCTACTATCCTTAACGGTTTTATCTCCTACCTGTCCATACTCATTGTATCCCCAAGCCCAGACCGTCCCGTCTGATCTTAGAGCAAGACTGTGATACCCTCCACCAGCGATGGCGATGACGTCACTGAGGCCGATTATCTGTACAGGAGTACTTTTGTTTATGTTTGTTCCGTCTCCCAATTCTCCATCTTCATTATACCCCCAAGCCCATACCGTCCCGTCCGATTTCAGGGCAAGACTGTGATACCCTCCGCCAGCGATGGCGATGACGTCACTGAGACCGATTATCTGTACAGGAGTATTTTTGTTTATGTTCGTTCCGTCTCCCAATTCTCCATCTTCATTATACCCCCAAGCCCAAACCGTCCCGTCTGATTTCAGGGCAAGACTATGATACCCTCCGCCAGCGACAGCGATGATGTCACTGAGACCGATTATCTGTACAGGAGTACTTTTGTTTATGTTTGTTCCGTCTCCTAATTCTCCATCTTCATTATACCCCCAAGCCCAAACCGTCCCGTCTGACTTCAATGCTAAGTTGTGGCCACTTCCAGTTGAGATCTGTGGTACATTTGACGCTAATAACGCATCAGGAATGATCAATCCAGCGAATAGTAAAAGTAAAATAACTATACACAGAAAAGGACTAAACTTGACATGAGTAAAAACTAAAAATATGCCTCTTAATATCTTCATCTTCCATATTCCTTTCTGTTGAAATGGTTCTACGCTGTATTATTTTAATATTTATTTGGTTGTTTAACGCTTAATTGTTTTTATTTCTTTGCACCAAACATCAGAATATTTAAGCCTTATAGTATTGCTCCATAAAAACTTCTTTTTTTCTGTAAGGTTTTCTTTGTGATCTTTGTGTAAAATTTTGTGTTCTTTGTGGTTGAGCTTTTTTGGTTACGGCTTTGCTGCGTTATGTTTTTATAGCAATGTGTAAAAAACTTTTTGTAAATACCCTTAAAAATAAAAAAGCCTTACTGCGAAAATATTCATTGAAACATCTTCGGCAGTAAGGCTATCTTTTCTTAATATCATAGAGGGCGTATGCAATACGCCCCTACATAAAAGACCCTATACTTTGCGCCCCCGGATCACTCAGGGTTTGCCTTTATCGTGATGGATTATAAATTGATCATTTTGCTTTTATTGTTGAGCAATATAGCCAACAAATTCAATCAAAAATATTTCTGTGGGGTTTCTTTTTGTAACATCTTTTTTTATATCGTACTACAACGATCAATGATGCAAAAAAACTTCAAGAATTCTTCGATGCAACTACAAAAGTGTGCTATGTCACACTTTGAATATCTCGTTTGGGTAATGATAAAGGTAGGTAAATCATGACTTAATTATACAACATATTCGAAAATTTTCAACCTAAGTGGTGTGATCACCTATCTGTAAAAGGATGTCAGATCAAGCGATTTGTCCGGTTTACCCGACAGAAAGAACAACTGATTTTGTTACGGCTGAGGCTTTTAGCCTGAGTGGACTTGCACATGGGTAGGAAATTGCGCAGACTTGTCGCGAGTTCAGCCGAACGACTTAAGTCTGCGGCTACCATGGAAATTCCCATGCCATTAAGTTAATTCAGCGATTGTATCATTGCAATCAATGGGGCATGTTTCTCATTTGCGGACGTGCTATATTCTAATCTCCTCCAAAATGTTGGGCACGTACGCATCAAGATTTAACTGTTTTTGAATAGTCGCAGCAAAGCCCATGGCGGTTTCTTCTTCACCATGTATTATGAAAACACGCAGGGGTCTCTTTTTGAATTTGCTGAGCCAGTCCAGGAGTTCGTCCCTATCCGCATGGGCAGAAAGGCCACCGATGGCATAAATCCTGGCATTCACCGCGATCTCTTCCCCAAAGATCCTCACCTTTTTAGCCCCATCTACAATCCGGCGCCCTAACGTGCCCTGTGCCTGGAATCCTACAAAGATGATACTGCATTCCGGACGCCACAAATTATGCTTCAAGTGGTGCCGGATGCGGCCAGCCTCACACATCCCGCTGGCAGAGATGATAATAGCCCCGCTCTTAATCTTGTTGATCTCCATAGAATCCTCAACCGATTCCGTAAACTTCAATGCGACAGTATTTTTGAGAAAATTCTCCCTTTTCATAAGTTCTAAGGTTTCTTTATCCAAACACTCCGGATGTTTTACCGTAATACGCGTTGCCTGGAGGGCCATGGGACTATCCACGAAGACTTGAAGGTGATCGAGCTTCCCTTCCCTGGTCAATTGATTCAGGATATAGAGAATGTCCTGAGTACGGCCAACGGCAAAGGCAGGAATAATCACATTCCCCCCTCTTTTTAAGGATTCTGCAACCGCCTGGGCAAATTCATCGACGGTCTCTTTTATCCCTTTGTGTTTCCGGTTACCATACGTTGATTCTACAAAGACATAATCCCCATCTTCGATGGGCGTTGAATCTTTGATTAAGGGTAAATTTTTTTGACCGAGGTCGCCGGAGAAGACTAGTTTCTTTTCTCCCGTATCGCCCTTAACCCATAGCTCGATGATGGCAGAGCCCAGGATATGGCCGGCATCCCGGAATCTCGCCGCAATCCCGTTACCCAGGTCTACGGTTTCGTTGTAGGCAAGCCCATGAAAATAGGCAATGCTATCGGCAGCTTCCTGTATGGTATATAAGGGCTTGATCAAAGATTTTCCAGCCCTGATTCGCCTCTTGTTTTCCCACTCCGCATCGCGTTCCTGTATATGGGCAGAATCCAGTAACATAACACCGCATAAATCTACGGTGGCCTTTGTGGCAAAGATCTTTCCTTTAAAGCCGTCTTTCACAAGTTTTGGAATAAGACCTGAATGATCCAGGTGGGCATGGGTTAACAAGAGATATTGAATCTCTGACGGTTTGAAAGGAAATGGCTCGACATTCCTTTTTTCGTTGTCTCTGGTACCTTGAAAGGCGCCACAATCGACAAGGATATGGACATTGTTTGTCTTGATATAATAGCAGGACCCGGTAACGGTCCTCGTTGCTCCAACAAAGGTAATCTTCACACAATCATTGTTTCTTATGTCTTTTTCAACTGCTTGTTCCACTCTTGATGTTTCCCTCAGCGAAACTTTTTGGTAAAGTTGCCTACGCAACCAGCCTCACCCGCCACGATCATCCTTGTTTGTAACAGTTCGCCCCCCGGTGTGAAAGAAACAAATTCGTCGGGGCATTTTTTCCCGGCTTCACACCGTCCCATGTGTTATACTCACCGTCATGGAAACAACCATGTCAATACGAGGACGCAGCATCACGTCCTCTGATATCCAGCGTATCCAAAGCTTCATGGACGAGCACCCCCATTGGTACAGGACGAAACTCTCCCAGGAGCTCTGCATTGCCTGGGATTGGAAAACACACAATGGCCAATACTAAGGAATCACGTGAAAATAACTTGATCATTACGTTGCGGACAGAGCGCGTAATTCCATTCGCCGTGAAATTGCGCTTGTTTGAAATTTAACGCATTCAATTCCGCGTCGCTTATTTTGATTCCCGTTGGGTAATTGCCCCGATCCAATTCCGTGCAAATTCGCAAGCCAGCATTGGTCTTGGTATTGGCTATTAAATTGATAATGACTTCATGACTCACCAACGGGCGACCACGCCAGTTCTTGGTAATGTGACTGAACATGCGATGTTCGATCTTGTTCCATTTGCTGGTTCCCGGCGGGAAGTGGCGTACATGGATTGGCAACCCCAAACGTGTGGATAATTCTTGTAGCGCAACCTTCCACAGCCGGCATCGGCTACCGTTGCTACCACCCTCATCGGCGGTGATCAACAATTCTTTGGCATAGGGATATCGCTTTGCTCCCATCTTTTGCCACCACCGACCAATGGCTTGTACTGCGAACTGCGCGGTATCGTGATCAATGCCAACACTGACCCAGCCCTCGTTCAGACTCAGATCGAATACCCCGTATGGAATAACTTTGCCCAATTGTTTATCGATAAAGTCATGCACCAGCACTTCTTCCGGCTCGCCTTTGGGCTGCCACTCGCGCCCGCCGTTCTTGAACGGACCTACCAGTTCCTTTTTCTTTGTGTCGACTGAAATCACCGGTTGGCCGCGATCTTGAAATTGCTGTACCGTCGTGTTGATATACTCGAACTGAGCATTGCGGTCTGGATGAGAGCTTCCCTCCTTCGTCTTGCGGTTGCCCTGTAAACTATAACCGGCTCCCCTCAATAAATTCCCTACCGTCCAGGCGCCGATGGGATGCCCCTGGCGAGTCAATGCTTCGGCCAGATTGACCGTGCTCTTGCAGGTCCAACGCAAGGGCGACATGGGATCGCCCCGACTCGTTGGCTCGACCAATCGTTCTAGCGCGTTCATCAAACCAGGATCCGTTTCCGTGAGACGTTTGCGACCGCCGCCTTTCTTGCGCAAGCGAGCATCCACTGCCGCCTTGGGTTTCCTCTTGCGCACCGCCAACTCGACCAACCCCTTGCGAATCGTGTTGCGCGACATTCCCGTCGCACTGCTCACCGCGCTCAATCCGCCTCGGCCATAAGCCTGCGCTTCCGTCGCCGCCCATTGACGACGCATACGCTCATCCATTAAAGGCCCAAGCGAGCTATAGCGTGATTTGATCTGGCATAGTACGTTCGCATCTTGCATGCCATCATTAAAAACCATTTAACCATATTGGTCAAGTTATTTTCACGCAATGCCTAAGGTGTGGCATGTCGCGGCCTCCTTCTCAAACTGGAAAAGCTCGGCCTTATTACTTTGCCTCGGGAGCATTCCCGTCGTGCCCAAGCTTATAACTCCCTTCGGAATTGGCTGGTTCATCCTGTCCAACACCGGCAATCTCCTGTTCGCGCCAGTTTGAAAACACTTGTTCCGCTTCCCATCGGGCGTGTTCAAAAAGACGAACACAAGACCCTCTTTCATACCTTGCTTGCGCTTTATCATTACCCTGGATCTCCGAGGACGGCGGGTGAAAATATGAAGTATATCGTTTTCTACCGTAATGCTAACCCCCTTGCCTGCATTCTCTTTGGTTCCCCTGCCTGGAAGGTTGCACCTCGTGACTCATTCATCGGCTGGGATACTCTGGCCAGGAAACATTATCTCCACCTCATCGCCAACAACCTGCGTTTTCTCATTCTTCCCTGGGTACGCATTCCCCATCTGGCAAGCCACATTCCTGGACTCATTGCTTGCCGCATCAGGAACGATTTCGTACACAAATACGGACATCCCGTTTATCTGCTCAAAACCTTTGTCGAGCGGGAACGCTTTCAAGTCGCCTGTTACAAGGCTGCCAATTGGCAGTTGGTCGGCCAAACAAAAGAAAGTACTCGAAACGACCGATACAATACCATTCGTGTACCCATCAAGGACATCTATCTCTATCCCCTTATCTCAGACTTCCAGGAGGCTCTGCATGGCATCCCCTGGATGGTTGCTATCATACATCGTGAACTGATCTTTAATGCTCAGGAATATCCTGGCGCGGCTACGCCGCAACCAAAGCTTTAAAACCGTCCTCCCATAGTGTATATTTGATTTTTTTAAAGTGGAATCCTAACCAGTGGTTTATACACG
>JABWAQ010000030.1 GCA_013360945.1 Candidatus Brocadia sp. | reverse complement strand
GCTAACTACGAGAAAAACGTATGGTTTAAAAGGATACTTTGTTACGTTGTCCTAAGTATCTGGCGACGATTGGGGGTTGGAGGCGGTTCCGCCTCCTTCTTACCAGCTAGAGGGTGTTTCGGGGGTGCAAGACGGTGAATCTTGAGGTTCGTCCCGTGCACGTGAGAAAGGAGGAGAGCACGCGGGGGCATGTGTTTGTGATAATGCTCGCATATATGATGCTCCGAAGGCTGCGCAGGGCGTGGACGAATTTTGATCTGACGGTAGAGGAAGGTCTCAAACCATTGGCGACCATTTGTTCAATGGAGGTGAAAGTGAAAGGCCAAAAGACGCATTGTCAGAAGATACCACGTCCACGACAACAATCACAGGAACTATTAGAGGCATTGCAGATAAAGTTGCCAGAGGCATTGCCGGGCCGGAATGTCCGTGTAGTCACGAAAAAAACTTCCTGTTCGCCGAAAAAACCAGTAAATATAAGGCTCTTACGGATTGTCATGAGGTGAACATCCGCTCCAATGCGGATAGTGTTGGAACGAGGTATGCCTCAGAGTTAAGCCGTCACTACTGTTAAAACGTATTTCTCTGCAAAGGCAGTAAAATTGCAGAATAACAGGTTTTTGAGAAGAAAAAAAAGGCGCATCCCCCACTCTTGATATCTCCAAGTATAATAGAGGATGCGCTTTTTTTACATCACTCTGGCTCTTGGCCACGTGCCTCAGTCGCCAATGAGCTTTTATGGTAGGCCTATATTATTCAGCCCTTTTGCCACAAACGGCCAATGTCCAGTTGCCACTACTGCCGCAGGCGTTGGTCCAATTACCAGAGGCTGTTTTGCTTGCGCGGCTATAAGTGCCTGCATAAGTAAATGAAGTGCAACATGCACCTCCGGATGCTGTCAAATGCACACTCACCGCATCAAAGGTACCGGTAACATTATACACCCCGCAGGTACTCGCATCAACCCTTCCTTCCAATGTGCCGGGGCCGGATACTTCGAGATACCACACATACCCGAAGTTGTCGCATAAAGGGGGAAGTGTCTTGCCAACTGATACGCCAAAGAATGAGGTGTCATCCCCAACTTTAGGCGCTGTATCATCAGCAGGACCGGCATATACCGGACTTACCAAGGCCATCGCAACAAACATTGCAAAAAAAATACCTAATAACTTCTTCATCTTTCCTTGCCTCCTTTTCGAAAATGCTTTAATTAAAGTACTGTACCATGCTATTTCTCCGTCTCAGTAAGAATGGCACCTCCTTTCACCGTGCTTTTTCCTGTGTCAGAGTACAATATTGATAAGCAACGATACCGAAGCTGTCTTGACCGAAACACTATATATATCGGTAGCTTTGAATGAAATTTTAAGTGAATTATATCCTGTATAATGAGCTGGTTTTTCAGATCAACAACTAAGATGCAAAATGGCGGAAGCGTGCGTTGGAAGGGATGGTGGGGATATTTGTGGTGAAGGCGGAGAAGGAAAAAGGAGCGTAAAGTATGAGGATGTTTACATAAAAGAATATGAGGCTTGTCGTGATGTGCATAAGGGATTAGAGAAGTATTTTACCTTTTACAACAACAGGTGGCATCACCAATCGCTGAATATAAGACATCGTATGAAGTTCATTTTGGGGTCTCCTGCGGGGAGGAATGAAGGAATGGTTGCAAGCGGGGCGGAGAAAAACGCGGAGTGTGCAGAAGGGTAACTCCAGTCGCCCTGCGGGCTCCTTCTGTTACCCTTCTGCACATAATAATTGATGCATTAATGCATCTTAAAATTAATAATAAATGGACTTGGCAAACCAGTCCACTTCAAAAAAACTTATTTAATGCCAACCGCGTCAAAGGCGGCTTGTACAGCGATGAGTTCCTGGCCACGGCCGTAAATATCTTTAGTGGCCTGTTCTACCGCATCCCTGGCATCGACAAATTGAGAGTTGGGTGAAAGATAGAACATGGCATAGTAGTATATTTGTTTTGCCTTTTCGGAGCCGACATTATCATTCAAAGTGATCAAATAAGCTGCCTTGTTTGGGATACCGGAGTTTATATGGACGCCACCATTGTCAGTCCATGGAAAGCATCCTGCATTATATTGTTCTGAGGTATGTTCCGGTTGTCCCCAGCTGTTCAACGGATCATTGGGGTCGTAGTCGTTTTCAGGGTAACTATCACTCCTGAAAGACGGGTCATCCATTCTCCGCATGGCATAATATGCCTCATTCCCCGGGGTTTCATCGATCTTCACAATCTCTTCACTAAGCAAATAGGGGAGATCGTCTCCATAATCGATCGAGTTAAACATCCCCATAACATCAGACCATGATTCGTTTAACGCGCCAGGTTCTTTGCAGTACGTAAGATTGTTTATGGCTTCAGTGACACCATGGGTGATCTCATGGGCAACTACATCCAGTGCGCCTGAAAGGGGATGAAATAATTCACCTCCGTCTCCGTATACCATCTGAGTCCCGTTCCAGAATGCATTATCGTATGCCTTGTCATAATGTACGGTTGACAAGAGTCCGTCAGAGGTATCGAAACCACTGCCAGAGAACCAGAAGAAGTTACTGAAGTTGTTTTTGTAGAAATCGAAGACAAAGTTTCCATAGAAATGGGCATCTACCCCCGCTGGATCATTCCAAGAGTTATCCGCATCCCTCATTATTTTCCCCGGGAGGGTTTTTGTATTATTGGTGGTGTAGGTTTTTATCCTGATAGACGTTGTGTTTGGAAGAGGGGCGTTGCCGAGAAAATAAGTTCCACCTTTTTCATAAGTATCAAAGGTCTTTAGTTTATTATCCACCCCTATACCTGTCCCAACGGCAGCACCATCGTGCATGACACGGTTTTCAACAAGAACGATCCTGCCGTTATGCGCATCTACATATATCCGATACTTTGATGGTTCAGGCCTTGGATTAAACGGAAAATCAATTTTGTAAGTGAGATAAGGGTAAAATTTCTCTTCCTGACGGTCTGGATCGCACCCCGTTTCCCAAAGAAAAATAACCAGGGACGTCTTGATATCTTTTTTTGTAAGATTCACTTCGGATGCTGCAATTGCTATCGCCTCATCAGTTGAAAGAGTGGGGGTGGTTTTCGTAGAGATGTTTGGCTCAAAATAGTTTGCAACCGTAGTTATAATGCCCTTATCTATTCTCACGGTAATTTTGCCACCAATGACATCCAGGCCATCTTTTTTCTGCTTTACGTTGATGAAATGCCCACCAGGCGTGCCATAAGTGCGGTCCAACTCCAGATCTTCCGGGTCTTGCACACCAAATATGACCTTATAGTGTTTGATGAAGTCTAATGCCGCCTCCTCCTTAGACATCTCAGTGGGTTTAGTCAGTTGTCCCGAAATAAATTTGGCGACACCCCTTCTCTCATCCCATTTAACGCTTACATCTTTTGAAGATATTTTTTTAATCTCTGAAATGGCTATCCTTTGATCTTCATTTGCAGAGACAGGAATCTCCTGGGCCATCGCGATGCTACAACCAAGAATTACCAAAAAAAAGACACCTGCTTTTGTCCCATGCTTCATAATGATTAATCTCCTTTCCTTTCTAGGATTTCATGTAAAAAATTATTCAAATTTTTCTCCTGTTGATTGTCCATAAAAAAATAAAGGATATCAAAGACAGCAAACAAAAAACCCCAATGTCTTTGCAGATATTGGGGTTTTGATGTCGCAATTATAATTAAGTGACAACTCCATATTTTTATACACCAGCCAACTAAAAAACGATTTTGCTATAAATATATAAGAGTGCTCTTGTTTTAATAAATTTATAATTTGACGACTTTTGTGGCTTTGTAGCCCTTCTGGTCTTTTATAACTTCAAACTCGACCTTATCTCCTTCGGCAAGAGTTCTAAAACCCTCACCCTGGATCGCGGTTTGATGTACAAAAACATCCTGGCCATTATCTTGAGAAATAAAGCCAAATCCCTTCTTGTCATTAAACCACTTTACTGTTCCAGTTGCCATTCTAAAAATCACCCCCTTTCACTTCTGCGGAAATTTCCTGAAATATAAAAAAAAGGCTACCGCGTAAAGACCCTGTAGCCTTATTATTAATAAATTTACAATGCGACCAAACATACGTAAAAATGGTATCAAACAATAATTGTTAAAGCAAGGAAAATAATGGAATTCTTAAAGAATTGTATGATAAAATTTATTTGAATTTCCGATACATGTTTGTTAAACTCCAGCATTCGAGATTATTTAACTGAGATTTTTTTGTAAAAAATATACTTTGTTTTTAAGGAAGGATGGAGGCTAAAACAAGAAATGATTGAAGCCGCTGCTGATTTTGACCTTGACAAGTTGTTAGAAGGGGAAACGATATCAAGGGAAATTGTAACATCCATAAAGGAACAGATGTATAGTTCCAGGGAAAACAGAGAAAAAATGGATGCAAAAATTGAATCAATAAAGCTCGATTTAAAAAAGGAACATGATAGTGTCAAGGCAAAGGACTTAACACTCATCCTGGGTATATGCGAGTGGATAGTCGGAAAGGTAAAAGAGGCGTCAGAACTTCTCAAAGAGGTGAAATCAAGGAAGATAGGTGCGTATTATTTAGGGAAATGTTACCAAGAATTGGGCGATTATAATCAGTCCCTGGAATGTTTTGAACGCGCGAAAAAAACAGATGCCGAAGAGTTTGATATTAACATGGAGATTGCTGAGACAAGGAGGATGGCGGGGAATATTAAAGAAGCTTTGGATATTATTAAAAGGTTTTCGCAATTGCATGGAAATAGCCCTGAATTGCATTATCAATGGGGATATTGTCTGGATGCGCTGGGAGAGCATCAAGAAGCGTTCAACCATTATGAGCAATCACTTCAAATTGATCCAAATTATGCAAAGGCGCTCTTCCGTACTGCTTTTAATTATGATATGGACGGAGAGGACGGAAAAGCCATTGAATATTATGAGAAATGTATAAATTTGTGTCCTAACCATAAAAATGCATTTATTAATTTGGGGATATTGTATGAAGATAAAGGTAATTACGATGATGCGGTGTTTTGTTTTGAGGCGGTTTTAGATGCCGAACCAAACAATGCCCGGGCATCATTGTTTTTAAAAGATGCAAAAGCATCTCTTTCAATGTATTACGATGAGGAGATTTCAAAAAAGCAGGGAAAGGAAAGCGAGGTGTTGAATATTCCTATCTCTGATTTTGAGCTTTCTGTGAGAAGCAAAAATTGCCTGGAAAAGATGAATATCCGCACCTTAAAGGATCTGACAAGAATTACAGAAGCCGATTTGCTCTCTTTTAAAAATTTTGGCGAAACCTCACTGAATGAGATTAAGGCCATCTTGGCTCAAAAAGGACTACATTTAGGTCAGGCATTAGAAAGCACAAGTGAATCCGACTTGTTTCGTAAAAACGAGACAGAAAAAAGGATGGGTGCAATCGAAACCATTTCGGAACTTGAACTTTCTACCCGTTGTAGAAATGCCCTTAGCAAGGTTGGCATAGAAAGAGCCGAAGACCTTATGGGAATTACCGAAGTAGAGTTGCATCAAAAAGGTATCAAGCAAAATTATCTCGATGAAATAAAGGAAAATCTTTCCAAGTTTGGCCTCAGCCTAAAAACAAATGACAATTCTGATGCAGAGTTAGAAAGGAACATTATAGAATAGCCTTTTTGGGCAAAGATTCCGGATGCTATAATTTTAAACTATACTGGGGACGATGCGTACATGTTAGCTTACATCCGAGGACGGGTGGTGAATAAATCTCCCACCAGACTCATTCTGGAAGTAGCAGGCATCGGTTATCTGTTACACATTCCGCTATCTACCTCCGAGAAGATACCCAGCCATGGAGAGGTCACAATTTTTACTCAGGTATTTATAAGAGAAGATCAGATAAAGATATTCGGATTTGCGACAGATGAAGAAAGGGATTTGTTTCAATTGCTGCTCTCGGTAAATGGTATCGGGCCCAATTCGGCAATTACGATACTCTCTGGCAGCACCGTGGATGATATCAAATATGCAGTTATTCATGAAGATGCAAAGGCATTGGAAAAAATTAAAGGGGTGGGTAAGAAAACAGCCGAGCGGATTATACTGGAACTAAAAGGCAGTATAAAGGAAATCTCTGCGTCAACGCCAATGAGTGCCGGAGACGCCCGGCAAAAGGCGCTCATATCTGATGCTGTGATGGCGCTGGTTTCTTTGGGTTATGGACGATCAGTGGCGGAAAATGTTGTAAATGAAACGGTAAGAAAATTGCAAACGATCGACAATGTTGAATCGCTCGTTAGGGAAGCGCTGAAATATAAAGTCTGATTTATCCGGGTGCGTGACATCAAACTCGTGTGGTAGGATTTCAATATGTTAAAAGAAGATGTTTTATCGTCTACGGCAATCATTGATGATAAAAATCTAGATCTTACACTTAGGCCGAAACGATTCAGCGATTTTATTGGACAAGATCGTATAAAAGAAAATCTGCTCATTTACATCGAAGCCGCAAAAAAGAGGGGAGAGCCCTTAGATCACATCTTGTTTTCCGGCCCGCCCGGTTTAGGGAAGACAACGTTATCTCAAATTATTGCCAACGAAATAAATACGACGATTAAAACGACTTCTGGTCCCATCCTGGATAAACCGGTAGACCTTGCAGGCATCCTCACTAATTTACAATATGGAGATATCCTCTTTATTGATGAAATTCATCGGTTAAATACAACAGTAGAAGAATATCTGTATTCAGCAATGGAAGATTTTTTTATCGACATCATTATCGATCAGGGACCCAAGGCGCGGTCAGTTAAAATCAAATTACCTAAATTTACGCTTGTTGGATCGACTACCCGGGAAGGATTACTTACCGCCCCCCTTCGTTCGCGTTTTGGCGTACTGGAAAAATTAGAGTTCTATCCCTGGGAGGATCTTTACAAAATTGTATGTAATTCAGCCCGTATCCTTTCTATTCAAACAGAAGAAAAAGGGGCCGAAATTATCGCTAAAAGATCCAGAGGCACCCCAAGAATAGCGAATAGATTTTTAAAGCGTATTCGGGATGTTGCCCAGGTGCGTGGAAACGACGTCATTAACGAAGATGTAGCCCACATGGGTTTAGAGATGTTGGGTGTGGATGAAAATGGTTTGGGAGATATGGACCGCAAAATACTGGAAACCGTTATTCGGTATGCGGGTGGGCCTGTCGGCTTGAAAACCATTGCGATTTCGGTAAGTGAAGAAGAAGATACCATCGAGGAGGTGTATGAATCGTTTTTGATCCAAAAAGGATATCTTGATAAAACACCCCGGGGAAGGGTTGCCACGAAACTGGCTTATGAACATTTAGGATATCAATCTCACCATGAAGCGGGACTCCAAAAAAGATTATTTTGAAGGGGTCGTCTTGTGAATCTATTGCTTCACATTTGTTGCGCCTGTTGTTTATGTGCGCCGCTCAATGAGTTAAGAAAAGAAGGTTTTAAAGTAACCGGGCTCTTTTATAATCCAAATATACATCCATTGCTTGAATTCAGGCGAAGACTGAAGGCGCTGCGCGTATTTCAGGAAAGCGATCCCATTCCCGTAATCTACTTTGAGGATTATGGTTTAAAGGAATATTTGAAGAACGTCAATTATGAGGGGAATGATCGATGCGCCGATTGTTATACCATGAGACTAAAATTTACGGCGGCCTACGCACAGGAAAAAGGATTTAATGCCTTTACCTCCACAATGTTGTTTAGTGTCTACCAAAACCACGAGCAATTAAAAATATTTTCAGAAAATTTATCAGGAAAATACGGGATTGATTTTGTCTATCGTGATTACCGTTACTTGTCTGGGTGTAGCCATGATATAGCAAAGAAAAAAATGATTTACAGGCAAGGCTATTGTGGATGCATCTTCAGCGAATACGAAAGATACAAAGACACCTCCCGGGAATTGTATAAAGGTAACAACCCGTATAGCAGCAACAAAGAGACGACTCTTGAAATTTCAAATACCAAAGACATATTCGAAAGATGCGATTGTTATGGGTAGATGTAATGGCGCTCTTTTCCTACTTCATTTGATGACCTTGGTCTAATTGCTTTCTGTGTAGTTTCTGCAACGTCGAAACACTTTAGAAGAGAAGCAGGTATGATGCATTATCTTAGATAACTGTAAATACAAGACGATATGAGCAGGGCGTTATTCTTAATGATTGTCACGATATTGACAACTATTTCAGCGGGAATGCCTCTTTCATGCCAGAGAGATGTCGTGATGGTTCAAGATGGTGTCCGTGATTACGGTCCCCTCCTTGATAAAACACCCATCGTGCGGGTGCTTCTCATAAAGGACAAGCGAGAGGCACAGTTGGCTATCAGGGGGAGTTATCAAATTGCAGGCAGTCTGACGAATATTATAGATCAGGGACAAGGATTACCAAGATGCGCGATATCGGTAAGTAAAGGCGGCATCAATATTGGGAATAGACTGTATGGTAATAGCGAACTAAGGATAACAAGCCGGCAAGACGGAGAAATTGAGTTAAATAACGTACGATACCGCGGTGAAATCAGGATATTGCAGCAATCGAATGATAAATTTTCCGTAATCGAAGAAGTCGATCTTGAAGGTTTTATTGCGGGGGTGCTTGGCAGCGAAATGCCGCAAAGCTGGAATGAAGATGCTTTGCGTGCTCAGGCGGTAACGGCAAGAACCTATGCAATGTATAAAAAAAAGGTAAGACGAGGTGAGGTTTATCATCTGGATATGCTGGAACTTGCATACAAGGGCATAGCCGGAGAAACGGCTCGGCTCAATAAAATTGTTCAGGAAACCAAAGGCATTGTTATGGTGTACAATTGGAACATTTTCCCTGCCTATTTCCATAGTACCTGTGGGGGGCATACGGAAAATTGCAACCATGTATTTGGGAAAGATGGTATACCACCCCTGAGCGGAGTGTCGTGTAATTACTGTGAAAACTCCAAACATTCTTATTGGAGCACAAACATCAGTAAGGCAGAAATTGAAAAAAAATTACGAGTGGCTAATATTCACGTTTCAAATATCAGTACGGTAAAGACCGTAAATCCAGGTGCTGGCAATCATGGTGCGCGGGTCGAGATTGCTTCTGCTTATGGAAGCAAGGAAATGAATGCAAATGACTTTCGGTTACTGGTCGGTCCGAATAATTTAATGAGTACGGCCTTTCATGCTAAAAACAATGGAAACAGCATTACCTTTTCAGGGAGAGGCTGGGGGCATGGGGTGGGGCTTTGTCAGTACGGCGCACAAGCCATGGCTGAAAAGGGTTTTGAGTGGACTGCTATTTTACAACATTATTATCCACAGATAGAATTGGTTCGGTTATATTAATGCCTCTGTGCGGAGGTGTTATTGATTTTTAGATCCCTGGCAGTTGACAAGCAAACAAAAGCTCGGTGTGGTGAGCTTCAGCTGGCTAACTATCGTATCCCTACACCCGTTTTTATGCCGGTCGGTACGCAAGGGACAGTCAAGACTTTAACACCAAGTCATCTGAAGGAAACCGGCACAAAGATCATTTTGTGTAATGCGTATCATCTCTGTCTGAGGCCCGGAGAGAGAATTATCAAGCAATCGGGGGGTCTCCATAAGTTTATGGGATGGGATGGTGCAATTATTACTGATAGTGGCGGATATCAGGTTTTTTCGCTTACTGGTTTGACAAAGGTTTCAGACAATGGGGTGGAGTTTCAATCTCCTGTTGATGGAACAAGGTTATTTCTTACCCCCGAAAGGATGACACAAATACAAAACGATATCGGAGCAGATGTTATTATGCCATTTGATGAATGCGTTCCGTATCCCTGTGAACAGGACATGGCGGGTGTGGCGGTAAAAAGGACACTTGCATGGGCTGAGCGTTGTTTAAATGCGCATAAGAATAAACAACAAACGCTTTTTGGCATTATCCAGGGGAGCGTATTCAGGGAGCTTCGTATTGAATGTGCCAGAAGCCTCGCGGAAATGAATTTCGAGGGATACTCAATTGGAGGTTTAAGTGTTGGTGAAGGGTCTCTCCTGATGAACGAAGTTCTTGACTACACCGTAGACTATTTACCACATGATAGGCCGCGGTATTTGATGGGCGTTGGCTTTCCCGTTGATATACTGAATGCTGTAGAACGCGGGATTGATATGTTCGATTGTGTTGTTCCCACACGTAATGGAAGAAATGGGTGTGCCTTTACCAGTGTCGGCAAAATAAAGATACTAAACAGCCAGTATAAAGAAGATACCGAACCCCTGGATAAAATGTGCAGTTGCTATACATGCCGGAATTTTACCAGGGCATATTTGCGACATCTCTTTCTGGCTCATGAAATCCTGGGATTGACTTTGATCTCGTTGCATAATGTATTCTATTTTCAAAATTTGATGCACCAGATAAGGGCGTCCATTATAAAAGGCGAATTTAAGGATTTTAAAGCAGACTTTTTATTAAGACAGTCTGGGTGACAAGCATTAGCGTTATGATTCAGATCGGTAAATCGTAATTTCGAATGAAAATTTTTAACCACAGTTAGGAGGAATATGATGCTTTTTTTATTACAAGCGACGGGAAAACAGTCATCACCAAGTGGTATGCTGTCCATGTTGCTTCCTTTTATACTTATGTTTGTCGTGATGTATTTCTTGATACTGAGGCCGCAGAAAAGAAAGGAAAAGGAGCGCAAAGCACTGTTGTCCAGGATCAAAAAGAACGATCGGGTTGTGACGGCCGGTGGAGTTCATGGGCTTATTACGTCTGTCAGAGAAAATGAAGTTATCCTCCGTGTTGACGATGCCAAAGATGTAAAGATCAAGGTTGACAGGAGTGCTATTGCTGCGGTATTAGAGGTTTCTCATGATGATACGGACGAATCATATGAAACCCCAAAAGAAAAAGAGAGCAGCGGGAAAAAATAAATTTATATTATTTACGAAACGGTAAGTTATCATAATCAACGGAAAAGGAGCCTTTGGGGAGAAATAAATGACTAAAAACTTAAGGTGGAGGATACCTCTCATTGCGGTAGTTGTTGCTATCGGTACAATGATCTTGTATCCACCGTCAGAAAAAACCTTAAAGAGGGAGCAAGTTAAAGAGATTGATGGCAAGGTAGTGGATCGGACTACGATTGAAAAATCATGGACACGTTTTTTCATAACGAATCCTGTTGTCCGGGAGACCATTATCAGTGAAGAAACAGACAAAGACGGCAAGAAGATCCGCACCAGGCAAGTTGAGTATGTGTCAAAGGGTAAAATTAAGCTTGGGTTAGACCTCAAAGGCGGCTCCGAGTTACTGTATAAGGTAAGGGTGGATGAAAGGGAAGATCGCCCAGGTATTACAAAAGAAATTATCGAGGTGCTCAAGAAGAGAATAGACCCTCAGGGGGTTATTGAGTACCGGATACAAGAACAGGGAAGCCATCGGATACTCATTCAGGTCCCGGGAGCAACAAGGACAGAAATAGAAGGACTGAAGAATCGTATCACACGGCTTGGCAAGCTTGAGTTCAGACTGGCAGCAAGCAACGATAGCCCGGAATATAAAGAGGCCATGGAAGGAAAACAAGTTCCGGGGTTTTATAAGCAATGGTTACGAAAGAAAAAGGGGGAAGTTGGTGAATCGGACAACTGGTGCCTTGTTCAAAACAAAATAGCAATTTCCGGAGAACATCTATCCAGAATATATGCCGACCGCAAAGGGATTGAACCCGTCGTGGGTTTTGAGTTTGACGCTATTGGGAAGGCCAAATTTGGGCAGATTACAGAGCGTAACATTGGGAAGCCTCTTGCAATTATCCTGGATGGAACCCTGTATTCGGCGCCGGTGATACGCGACCGTATCCCCGGATCGGGTATTATTGAAGGGAATTTCACGCAGGCTGAAGTGAATGAACTCATTGCCATAATGCGGGCAGGAAGCCTTCCGGCAGACCTTGAACTTGAGATGGAAACCATGGTTGGGCCGAGTTTGGGAAGAGATTCGATCAACAGAGGTTTACTGGCAGGTGCAATAGGCGGTATTTTCGCCGTTCTCTTCATTGGTATCTATTACCAGGGAATAGGATGGGTTGCCAACTGTGCAAACGCCTTGAATATCTTTTTGATTGTTGGAGCGATGGCGTTGCTCAACGCTACCATGACACTTCCTGGTATTGCAGGTTTGGTGCTTATGATTGGTATGGGCATTGACGCTAATGTGCTTATCTTTGAGAGGATCCGTGAGGAAAAAGCCAAAGGAAAACCCATCCGCGCAGCGGTTAAAGCGGGATATGAAAAGGCTTTTTCTGCCATTTTTGACTCCAACATCACCACCCTGATTACCGGCGTAATACTTGCTGCAGTGGGTACTGGCCCTGTAAAGGGATTTGCATGGACATTGATCCTTGGTTTGATTATCAACCTCTTTACCGCAATCTTTGTAACACGGGTTATATACGAACTGTTCATGGATTTAAACTGGATCAAAAAATTTTCCATGTTCAAGCTGATCGGTATTCCTCATGTCAAATTTATTAATTATTGTCTTATTCTGGTTGCTATTTCGGGTGCATGTGTTATTGGTGGAATGACAACGTTTATCCTTCGTGGGAATAAAAAATATGATATTGATTTCACCGGTGGCACTCTCGTTCATTTACACTTGAATAATCCGACTCCACCTGGGTTTGTAAGGACTGCATTGGTTGCGACAGGTTACGAGGAGGCCGAGGTGCAAAGTATTTGGTCTGAAGAAAATCTGCCTCAGTTTGCATCAATGGCAAACGAATTTGGCATCAGAATAAAAGAGCTTAATGAGGAAAAAGTAAAACAAAAAATAACAGAGGATATTAAGGGTGTTTTGGATAAGACGGGTTTGTTTGCAGGAAACGATTTTGTTGAGCCCATGATTTTCAATTTGAAGTTAAAAAAACCAATTGAGGAGACGTCTGTTCTCAGAAGTTTAAAAGATGCGGGTTACAGCGAAGAAGATGTGGTGTCGATAGCGCCGGTTAATCAACCGGCAAAAGAATATTTAGTGAATGTTGGAGGTTTGGAAGATGTGAAAAAACGTCCACAGTTAGTCGGAGCACTTGCGGAAGGTTTGAAAAACAACCTGGTATTCCATGATATTAAAATAAGATTGGGTGATATTGTTGAAATATTGCAGACGCAAGACGCCGGCACGCAAGCATCAAAGCCTTTCGTGGATGTGGAAGTAAGCGAGCCCATAGATCCAGCCATCCTCAATTTTGAACTTTTCAAGCAGGGGTTTGGTAACATCTCTGTTGCGGGACAATCAAAAGAATCCGCAATGGCGCGCACAAGCAAACTAAGAATAGAAGGCCCAAGAACAAGCTTACAAGATATAAAACAGACTCTAAAAGAAACAATTTCTGTGCCAAGCATTTATATCACAGATGATGGGGCTGTCCGGGTGGAATTAAAAGAAAGCATCACAAAAGGAAATTTTGTTGCAATAATTCGTGGGATTAAGCCCATTCAGAGTGCGGTAAAAAGTATTTTCACGATGAATGCCCCAGCAGAAACATTTGCAATTCATATGCAGCCTTTGAGTGCCGGAAAAGTGCAAGAGAAGATTAAAGAAGACGTTATGAATACGTTTAAGGATAACTTATATAAAGAAAAAATCGATGTCTCTTTTGAATTGCTCAAAAGCGCTTCTGGAAGCACGGCAATGAGCAATGACAAAGCGGGAGACGTTAATCCTAAACTGGATACAGGTGTTGAAACTTCTCAGGGGACGGAATCGGCCCCATCGCAATTTCGCATGACATTATCAAAACCCTTAAAAAAGGAGGTTATTGAAGAGGTGCTTGCCTCCGCAGGATACCATAACGTCCTTGAACAAGGTTTAGATGCGGGGAAGGAATATCAAACCGTCAAGATTGTGCTCAACGCTCAAAATGCAGAAACAATAGAAAAGACTATTAAAAATGCATTTGAAATACCACAGCCAATGAAAAGAATTGTAAGTATCGGGTCCACCGTTGCCAGTGAAATGAAGGGTCGTGCCATCCTGGCTGTTATCTTTTCCTGTGTTGCTACGATATTTTATGTGTGGTTTCGATTTGGGGACTTTAAATTCGGTTCCTCTGCAATTATTGCCGTTATCCATGATATCCTGATTACCATAGGCGCTGTGGCAGTTGCGGATTATTTATTCGGAAATATGAAGATTGATAGTGCCATGGTAGCGGCGTTTCTTACCGTTGTGGGTTACTCCCTGAATGATACAATTGTCGTATTCGACAGGATCAGGGAAAATATGGGTGGACGGAGTAGTTTGCCTACACCGCAATTGGTTAACGATAGTATCAATCAGACCCTGAGCCGGACCCTCCTGACAGGTATCACGACTATTGGTGTGTTATGCGCCTTGTTTTTCCTGGGAGGACCTGAGATTCACGGATTTGCATTTGTTATGTTGGTAGGAATTATTGTAGGCACCTATTCTACAATATTCATCGCATGCCCTATGTTGCTCAACTGGAAAGGACTTTCTACCGCAAGCCGGGTTTTACCACGACAAACTAATCCATCTCGGGGAAAGGAGATGTTAACCAAAAAAGCATGAAGGATAATGATCAATAAAGCCCTTCATGAAAATGACATGACAGGTATCAAATGGATTCTGAGAAAAATGATTCATAAAACGGCACAAAAGTAAAAGAAGTGTGTTTAAATTGGATACTTCATTCCTACAAAACCTGCGAAAGGAATAAAAAACGATGAAAAGAGACGTGCAAGTTGGTGTGACTTTAGGAGTGATTATTCTGGCAATTATCGGCGTCTTTCTGAGTACAAGAACCACGGTTAAAGAACCGACAATTCCTGTTTCAGAAATTGAAGAAGAAACGCAAGTTGATCCGCTCGATGTAAGCGAATTGTCACCAGGGCCACAAAACGCACCTCAAGAGTCTTTGGAAGATGCGACTACTGCCATGCAAAATGCGGAACAAAAGACACCAGTCGTTGCAAGCGACATGAAAGATGAACAACCGGCTGAAAAAGAAGACAACGTCGTTGAGGGGGTATGGAATAAGGCACAGGAGAAAGAAGCAATAAGTATAGCCAAAGATGATACAAAAGCATCTGCAGTCTCAAATCAGGAAGACTGGAAAGACGTTTCTTCTGGAGATGTGGAAAAAACCGGTTCAATATCTAAGATACACAAGGTGCAACACAACGACAGCCTCCGTAAAATAGCAAAAAAATATTATGGGGATGAATCCAGGTGGTTACTGATTTTCAATGCAAATCGAGATGTGATTCAAGATTCTAACAGCATCAGGATTGGCACAGAACTTATTATACCTGAAGATAAGACAACGATACAAAAGACAAAGGCAGAAATAAAGGCAGGCGCAACCACACCGGCGCTTTCTCAAATAATCAAAGTCGAAGATGCGAAACCAACTGCCAGAAAACATGTAGTTCAGCAAGGCGACTCATTATACATGCTTGCGGGAAAGTACTATGATGATGGCGCAAAGTGGAACAAAATACTTGAAGCTAACAAAAAAATCCTTAAGGATCAAAAATCTTTGAAAATCGGACAAGCGCTAGTTATTCCCGATCTTTAATGCCCTGGAAGGAGCAACGATGAAAATGAAAAATGTTTATCCGCGTGTCACAACCCATCCTTTTTATGTAACAACGATCGTAGTTTTTTTCCTATACAGCACATTGCTGCTTTGTTCCATTTACGCCCAGGACACCGTTAGCTCGTTTCCAATGTATAGGTATAATTTACAAAGGACGGGTCGCGTGCCCTTTGTTGGGCCTTCCGGCAACAATATAAAATGGAGTGTTTCCAGCGCGGGAGAAATATGGTCTTCTCCTGTAGTGGATGCAGACGGAGTTGTTTACGTGGGAAGCACCGACGGCAGTTTGTTATCCATTACTCCTAAAGGAAAGGTGTTGCGGACATTTAAGGGTGACGATGAGATCTTTGGTGCTCCTGCATTAGGCGTAGATGGTGTTGTTTATTTTGGCTCTGCCAGCGGGAGGTTTTGTGCGATTACTCCCGATGGAAAGATAAAATGGAAGTTTCATGCTGCCGGGGCTATTCATTCATCTCCTGCTATCGGCAACAATGGTGTTGTATATTTCAGTTCCTACGATGGAAAACTCTACGCCGTCAGTGCAAATGGAAAACTTTTGTGGAGTTACAAAACTATGGCTTCTATTATGACTTCTTCTCCTGCCATCGGCCAGGATGGCACCATTTATATTGGTTCCTGGGACAAACATTTGTATGCCTTAAACCAGGACGGTACCCTCAGGTGGAATCTGGAAACCGAAGGTAAAATAGATGCAACACCTGCCGTTAGCAGTAGTACTATTTATATTGCAGATATGCTGGGAAAACTCTATGCCGTAAATTTGGACGGGACATTGAAGTGGAGATACGATTTGGGTAGCCGGACACACGCTTCTCCGGCAATAGGTGCAGATGAAACGGTCTATATCGGTACTCAAGAGGGTAATCTCTTTGCAATAAAAAAGGATGGCGCATTAAAATGGAAATTCAAAACCGATAATTCTATTACCGCATCCCCTACTATTGATTCAAATGACATTATTTACGTCGGTTCATGGGATGGTAATGTCTATGCAATAAATAGTGACGGTACTCTCAAGTGGAGTGCAACACTTGGCAACCCATTACTTTCTTCCCCTGCAATCGACTCCAGAGGTACGCTCTATATTGGTTGTGTTGACTGGAAACTTTATGCTGTAGGGCAATAAGTCTTTGAAGTCACAAAATCTTTTTTGCTTAATAACCATTTTAGGTTATAATTTCATTATTTGAGGTTGTTCTATAACAAATGGTATATGGTCTTGCCGTATAGACCCCTTCTTTTTTACAAGTTTTTCGACAACCCCCTTCATCCCTTTACTAATGGGGATCAGGTTGCGGCTTTGCTGTGTTATGTTTATTGACATGCTATTGTTAACTTATTTACACCGTTTATGATGATCATGCGTGTGGTTGCTAACGACACGTTATATCACACATACCCTGTGCAGGAGATATAGGAACATGATTGGTATATCTAAATTATACTGCGGTACCGTAGAACCTTCTGATGCATTGCGCTACGGTAGAGAGTCTAAGAAACTTCCCTCACATCTGTTACAATTTTCTCAAGACAAAAAACCCGTTGTGGTATGGAACGTGGGACAACGGTGCAATTTAAAATGCATCCACTGCTATTCCCAATCAAAAGATATAGAATATCCCAATGAGCTGACTACCAGCCAGGCCAAAGCAATGTTGGATGACCTCTCAGACTATGGCGCTCCTGTGATCCTGTTTTCTGGCGGAGAACCCCTTATGAGATCAGACCTCCTGGAATTAATTGGTTATGCGAAAGAAAAGGGTTTGCGGGCGGTTATTAGTACGAATGGTACCTTAATTACCAGGGAAAAGGCAGATGAATTGAAAAAATTCGGGCTTTCGTACGTAGGGATCAGCCTGGATGGCCTTAAAGAAACAAACGACCGTTTCCGCGGTATCCCAGGTGCATTCGATGCAGCCCTGACCGGTATTCGTAATTGTATGTCGGTGGGTATTAAGGTTGGTCTGCGTTTCACGATTAACAAGCGGAATGCCCATGATATTCCCGGTATCTTTCAACTTATTGAAGAAGAAAATATCCCGAGGGTCTGTTTTTATCACTTAGTGTATTCTGGCCGGGGGTCTAATCTGATCGAGGAAGACCTTTCTCACAAAGAGACTCGCGAGGTGGTTGATCTTATTATCAACAAGACCAAAGAGGCGCATGACAGCGGCAGAAAAATAGAGGTGCTCACCGTAGATAATCATGCCGATGGTCCGTATGTGTATTTGCGTCTCTTGAATGAAAATCCCAGAAGGGCAAAAGAGGTGTTTGAACTCCTCCAGATGAATGAGGGAAATAGCTCTGGCAAGGGACTTGCCTGTATAAGCTGGGATGGTGAGGTGCATGCCGACCAGTTCTGGAGACAATATTCTTTTGGAAACGTCAGAAAAAGAAAGTTTAGCGAGATATGGGAGGACACTTCCAATGAATTGATGGCGAAACTGAAGAACAAAAATCCCTATATTAAAGGGCGTTGTGCAAAATGCAAATGGCTTAATATCTGCAGTGGAAACTTCAGGGCAAGGGCAGAGGCATATTATGGTGATATGTGGGAACACGACCCTGCCTGTTACCTTACCGATGAAGAGATCGGACTCGAATCTGCATCACCTAAAAAAGCAAGACAAAAGATAACGGTTCAATAAGATGCCTCAATTATCTCCTGTACAGTAGTATCTTTTCGAATGAAGTGATATTTTTAGCAATAATTCAATAAAAAGGTCAGGGACGGGGTCGCTCTGCCCCTGCGTTGCAATTTGCATTTTACATTTTCGACTCGTTCAGGTAAGGCATTACATCTGCCTTTTCAAGATGAATGGCAGGTGTACCTGATCCTGCTTATAGTCACCTGTCAGTGCGTACATAATAATGTTTACGCCCAGACGAAATGCCATAGACCTTTGTGTCTCACCACCGGGAATTGCTTCATATTCCCAATTTCCAAGAGGATCTTTTGCCCAGGCGCCCCCGAGGTCGTTGTGTGAATAAATAACAGCCGCCCGGTTCTCTATCGTGATAGCTTCCAGATATGTTTTTTCCATAATCCTGCCGTATGCCTGATTCAACAAGTAAAAAGATTTAAAAATGGCATGGTCTGCAGGCAGCCTTTCCAGGGATTTATGAGGAAATAGCCGTTTCATTTCCCGGTGGACAGATATATCGAACCCAAAATCACCCTTTCCAAGACAGTCATCAATTAATAGTGTGCCCCCGAATTCCAGGTATAATTTTAGATGGTTAATCTCTTTCTCGCTGAGCGGTGGAAATTCCTGATCACCCGACATGTAGAGGAATGGGAATTCAAAGAGCATGCCTTCCTCTGCCCGGAGGATTACCGTGTCAATACGCGCCTCAACGCTGGTTCGTTTGATAATTTCCCACATCAGGCGTTTTCCCGCATTGGGCCTTGGATTCCAGTTTCCTCCCGAATATTCTAATTGGGCGAAAGCAAACTTTGAGGCCTCACCCATGGCGAAAATATGGTGAGGTAAAAAGACGAAGCCACAGATAGTACAGATGACACAGATAAAGAATCTGGGATTTCTACAGACAATAGACCACAAAGACATGGAGAAACTGAAATTATAAAACATGCTTTTCGTAGCAGACAAAATCAGACAATAAACACAAAAATTGAGGACTGAAGGGCCGTTAGAATATAGGAGGGGATGAAGCCCCCTCCTGTACTGCCTGCCCTTCGGGCATTAAAGGTAACATCCCGGCGTTTCTTAAGGCAAAACAGTTGTCATTTTTAAAATACAAACTAATACAAAATATTTTCGCTGAATAGTTACTTGAAATGTCACAACGGGGTTCTATTTGGATAACCAGAGGGCGATAATAGTTCCCAGGAGTGTAACCCAAAAACCAAAAAGCCATTTAAGCATATCTATCTTCGCAGTTCCAATTTTACCCATTAAATCAAGCCTGGAATTTTCGATCTTATTCTCAAGCTCGTTCTTCACCCCCTCAATCTTTGACTCGAGTTCACTCTTTACGCCTTTAATCTTATTCTCAATACCTTCGATTTTTCCCACGAGCTCGTTCTTCGCCACATCAATCTTTGTCTCGAGTTTATCAAGCTTACCTTCCAGGTCTATTTTTAGCAATTGAAGGTCTGTTTTCGTAGCAATATCCCCTTTGAATGACTCAATGAACTCTATAAGTTCCTTGGCCTCTTCTTCGCCGATTTTGGGTTCAAGTTTTTTTATGAGATCGTAAGATTTATACATAACTTAAAAGTAACAAAATCAATCTGTGAAATCAACGGCAAAAGGGGAAAAATGGGTTGTGTTTCCTTTCTTCATAGATTATAACCACATGACCAGAGAGATACATACAAAAAACAAGGGGCAAGCCTCTAAACCCCATTTTTCAGGTGTATTTAAATACTTTCTCCGTGTTCATCTGCGTTTATCCGTGCTCTATTAATGCTTAAATTAAATTCCCATGCATTATCTTACACCTCAACCACTTCTCAATATTCACCTCACATCTCCAGAAATCACATTTACTACATAAAGGAACCTCATCATATCGACCTTCTAAATGTGCCCTTCTTAATTTTTGCAGGATATTTCCTTGCCATATCTCTGCCAGGGTGTTTTCTTTAAGGTCACCAATAATTCCTTTCCCCTGATAGTTCGCGCAGCAAGTGGTCTGATTATGGCAGATTTTGAGTTTTTTTGCAATACATTAACTAGTTGCAGGTCACAATCGTTCGGATAATCTGCCGCAACTGGATTCACACTTTTTATTGATTGTTTCAGATATGAAGATGTTGTATAATCATTTATTAGTCAACCCTGACAGGGTTTAGAACCCAGACAGGGTTGACTCACGAATTTCGGGGCTTTGGATTTTGTCTTTTCCGGCTTGTTGGGTTTAGGAGATAGCCATGCTTAAGACCAAAATAAAATACACCTACGATGACTATGCAGCCATGGATGATGATAAACGGTACGAACTTATTGAGGGAGAATTGTATATGGTGCCAGCGCCCGGTTTTCAACATCAAACGATTTCAAGAAATTTAGGTGTAGTTCTATGGGAATTTGTTAAAGAAAATAATTTAGGAACGGTGCTTTATGCCCCCTTTGATGTCGTCTTGTCAGAGACAGACGTAGTACAGCCTGATATTATTTTTCTTTCTAAAGAACGAATGGATTTGATGACAGAAAAGAATTTACGAGGTGCGCCAGATTTAGCTATCGAGATTTTATCAAGCACGACTAAAGAAAGAGACAAACTGGTAAAAAAGAGGCTTTATGGGGATTACGGTGTGAAGGAGTTCTGGATAGTTGATCCGGATAAAGAGACTGTCGAAATTATGGTATGGAAAGAAACGGGGTTTGGGACTTTTGGCATATATTGTATTGATGACGAACTTACTTCTCCCCTTTTAAAAGGATTCAGGCTGGATTTAAAAGAGGTGTTCTTGCCCTAAAACCTGAATTATTACGCTTGATTGTTTCCATGCCTTGCACTTGTTTTTAACGATTAAGACGTGCCATCCTTAACCACTTTCCCAGATTGACCTCGCATTTCCAGAATTGGCATTTGCCGCACAAAAGAATACTATCGTACCGGCCTTCTAAATGCGCCTTTCTTACCTTTTGCAAAGCATCGCCTTGCCATATTTTTGCAAGAGTGTTTTCCTTAATGTCGCCAACGATGCCTTTTCCCTGATAGTCCACGCAGCAAGTGGTTACACGCCCATCCCAGAGAATTACCGGGTTATACCACAAAAAAGTACAGGGATATCTTTTTGTTTTTTGAGCAACGTTAGATTGCTCCACCAGATTCTGACTGGTTAAAGTCCCATCCCATGTATGATACTCACCGATCTCCACGAAGTTAGCAATACCTTTCCATTTGTTAATAAACGGCTTGATTTCATCCTGGGTATCCGGCGTATGGATAATCTTTACAATAACAAGGGGGGTATCTGAATGAAGTTTTTTTTTCAGTTCAATAAGCCTTTTAACATTTTCCTCAACCACCTCGATCTTTTGACTGTTTTTAATTTTTCTGTAAGTCTCTCGCGTAAATGCGTCTATACTGATATGAATCGTATCAAGACCAGATTTTATTAATTCTTCTGATTTTTCCTCGGTAAGGAGTATGCCATTTGAGTAAAAATTAATCTTATATGCAGCCTTGTTATCTTTTGCATATTGAACCATTCGTGGTAGTTCCGGATGTAACAATGGTTCACCGTCTTTATTAAGGGTAATTATGAATCGTTTTCCGTAAAGGATGCTTTCATCAATTATTTTTTGGAAAAGGTTAAAGTCCATATAGCCAAAAGGCCTGTTAAGCTCCCTCGGGCACATTGAGCAACTGAGGTTACAATAATTGGTAGGCTCGATATTCAGGCGTATAGGAAATTCAAAGGAAATTTTCTTTTGTAACGCCATCCTGCGAATAAATTTAATTTTTTTTAACTGTTCAATAAACTTAATGTAGATCATATAACTCTTCAAAGACTTTTAATGTCTCTTGTGCGGTTTTTTCCCATGAAAAAGCCTTTACTCTCTCTAGCCCTCTCTGTCTCATGGTTTCTTGCAACTGAGGATTTTTAAGAGTTGTTAATAATTTTTCTCCTATATTTTTTGAATTCAATGGGTCAAAATACACTGCCGCATCTGCACAAATTTCACGAAATACACCTATATCAGATGCAACTACCGGGATGCCCATAGCCATCGATTCCAAAAGGGGATGTCCGAACGTTTCCAAATACGAGGGAAAAACAAAAAGCGAAGCATTCTTGTAATAGTGGAATATTTCCCTATAAGGTATATTACCCAACAATTTAACTCGTTCCTGCAATCCAAGTGAGGCAATGATAGTTCTCAGCTTCAAAGAGTAAGGTTTATCCAATTCCTTCCCAATAATAATCAAATCCTCTTCTAGCCTGTATTCTTCTAAAAGTTTTGCATAGGCTTCCACTAATCTGACATAATTTTTGTAATAATAAATACTCGATACAGAAAGCAGGTATTTTGATCTAATGTTATCAGGAATAGTATTACCTTGTGTATTTGGTATTTTAATGCCATGATGTACCCATCTCAATTTAGTATGATTGAGCCCTAAATTAGAGGAAATCCAATTTTTTGAATCCTCTGATACAAAAAGAATACAATCTGCTCTCCGGGCGGATAATTTTGCAAGTCGGGAAAGTATTTTTATCCTTATCGTATCCTTCATACCCCATTCTTGGTTTAATTGTGTATACAAGCAGGGGTTTCTCATCGCAAGTATTGTTCTGCACGGTGCTAACAGCGTAGTTACATCATGAGGAGAATATAATATGTCGGCCTTTATCTTTTTGCTATAAAAAGGAAGAACGCATTGTTCATAAAAAATACGGAATAAAACAGAATCGATGTTTACTACCACCTGCTTCATATTTGGGGGCAGATCAAGGTTCAGTCTCTTTGATACAAGAATTGTATAATGGTTATTTTGGTCTATTACTCCAATTTCAGGGATCAAATTTACAAGATATGTTAAGCCTCCACCAAACTTCGCTGCTAATGCGTTAATCAGTATGTGCATATTATCTAATTTTTAAAAGCTCGCTTATTCTGTATTGTGTTCAGAAAATTAACATATTTGTTTCCGTAATCATCCCAGCTAAAAGCGTTGCTAACCCTTTTTTTTGCTGATTGTCCCATCTGTCTACAAATTTCTGGATTCTCGTAAAGATAAAGTAATTTCTCTTTTAATGCCTCTACGTCTCTTATGGGAATAATAAAACCGTCAATGCCATTGCGAACGATATTTTCGGCGCCGGTATTGGTTGTGGCGATTACCGCCAAGCCGCAAGCCATGGCCTGAATAATAACCATTCCAAAACCATCCTGAATGGAATTAAGAACAAACACCGAAGACTGAGAATAATAAGAAGCAAGCTCTTTCTGAGAAACAGCTCCAATATACTTAAACTGCCCTTGATATTTCTTAAAGAAAGGTTTAATTTCATCAGTTATTCCGCCAAGCAAAATCAATTCCGAATTAGACAGATTCAACTCAGAAAATGCCCGCAAAAGATAATGCACTCCTTTCTGGAGCGTCATTCCGCCGGCAAAAACAACCCGGTAAACATCGTCGTTTTTAGGAATTTGCCGGAACTGGAATAAATCAACTCCATAAGGGACTTGAATTAATTTACTTTCCGGAATACCTTTTTCCAAAAAAGTTTTTTTAACAAAAGTTGAAGGAATGGAGATATAATCCGCTTCCTCGTATTCCTGTAATTCTTTCTCAATAATTTTTGGGTGAGCCAATTGCGGCTTGACGCCAAATATTTCGCACTCTTCTTTTAGAATCTCATTTTGATAAACAATATGCGAACTGCCTCTTTCTATAATTGTTATTGAGCCGAATTTTTTGGCTTTTCTTAAAGAATGAAGCGAAAAACTGGAAAAACCTACAAAAATATCGCATTTTTCTAATTTTTTAGCGGCTAATTTATCGTATAAATCGCTGATAAAAAATTGCGGATTGTAAAGATTTTTACAAAATTGAGGCAATTTAGACCAACCCCGATGCAAAATTTCTTTTAACAAAATTGACTTTATTTTTTCTTTGGGAATACCATATTTTGCTGCCTCAAATTTAGGATAAGAGGTAATAAGCTTGTTCAAATATCCCTGTTTTAACAGTTGTTGAGTGAGATAAAAGGCATGAAACACACCACCGACAGATATGGTTACTTGCATTATTTTTTAGAAAACTCCCCTATATTCATAGCTACATAATTATACTCTTTATCTATCGACTTCTTACATAAATAATATCCACCAAATACAGATGACCGATGTCTTATAGGACTATAGATTTGTCCAACTTTAAATTCAATATTAGCCCACAGAGGAAGAAGTATCTTATGTGGCAATAGCCCAGATATTTTTAATGATATCCAGCCTATTAAATGATGAAACCCATTCACCCAGAATGGTATCCTCCAAATTGCAGGACGCTCCACAATCTTTAATACTTCGAAACCACAAACCCTCAGGAGCCGTTGGCAACTTTTTCTTGTATGAACTCTTATGTGATATTCAGGTTTATCGTTACAGAAAGGAACTGTAATAATTAGAACACCATCTTTTTTTAAAATTCTTTTTACATTGCTCAATGCCTTAACATCATCCTTTAGATGCTCAAGAATTTCCCCCATGATGACTCCATCAAATTCCTCATCGGGGTATGGTAGTTCATCTTCTACATTTCCTACATTCAATTTATGGAATCCTGGCAAATCTACTAAATCAAAACCATACACATCATATCCCCTGAGTAATAGCCCAAAATAATCCCTCCCTCCAAAAACTCCTATAACCAAAACCTTCCCTTTTTTTACCCCCTCCTGTAGTAACTTCCAGATAATATAATTAGCTTCAAATGCCCCTCCAATATTGACAAAATTGCTTCTATATTTTTCTGGAACTAAATTACATCCCTCCCCTAAAAATGAATTTTTTATTTCTTCATACACTTCATACATTTGTTTTAGTATTTTCGATTTCATATTGCTTTCGATACTGCCATAATTTCAATTTACGTAGTTGGTTGTTTGCACTAATGTTCGCTAAAAATTAGTATAAGACTTGAAATCTCCGTCAAAAGCCCTAAGCTGTTAACCAGATATTCCCCTTTGACCTGTCTTGTTCAATAACGATGCTCTAAGAGATAATGCCTGTCTCTGCTCCTGGCTGTTTAGCCAAAAGAAATATCCTAGCACAATTCCCACTAATGCTGTACTACTTCCAACAGCCAGAATGTGTAATATAGGTGGAATATTTAGTAGAGATAGAAACCATGCCGCTCCCCACACAATGGCTATTACAGGCACGCCACGAAGCACTGTCTCTGCCCAGAATTTTCTAATGTTATCTCCTAAAATCCTGCAGGTTTCTAAAGGAATAAACCAACCACATAACAAAATATCTGCAATTAATAGCCCCAATGCAACGCCAACTATACCCAGGTATTGAACCAGAATCAATGCTAGACCGAGACCCAAAATAGCAGCTAAGATGTAACAAATGGCAAGATTCCTATGCCGATTAAAGGCAGCAGGAAACACAGAACTGCAAAGCCATGGGGTTTGAAAAACTAAATAAAGTAGAAAAACATCTAACAGTCTTTGATCAAAAGGAATACTGCCTAAGGTCCATAACTCTATTATGTCCCTCCCAACAAAGTGTAGCCATATCCCTGCGAAAACGCATACGGCAAATGCCATCTTAACTAACGACCTATGAGTAACTCTTAAGCGGCTATAATCTCCGTGTGCCTCAAGAGTTGTCAGCTCAGGCCATAGAACGCTATTAAGAGAGCCTATTATTTGGCGTATTAAATTTGTCAGAGTTCTGTGAATAACAAAGATTGCGACATAAGCGGAACCAGCAAAGGTACTCACCACTATTATGCTTCCCTGCAAAGTAAACGCTACAGATATCTGAATTAAGAAAAAGAGCAAGCTGGGACCTAAAAATGTAATCGCCGATTTCCAATCCGATTGTGAAAAACCAATCTTTATCTCCGGGTGTCTCTTCCTGAGATCATATAAAACAAAGGCTATAACACTCACTAAAGGGATTAGCTGTATCGCTGCTACATGGATAACGCTCCCACCAGCCAGTAACACCAATGCTGTTAAACCAAACACAGAAGTTCGTTGGAAATTTGCCAACATCACCCCTCGCGGAAATTCCTGGAAGGTTCTATATAAACCAGTAATAAGACCTTGGGGAATGGCAGAGATTAACTGAATGGCTAACAAAAGAGCGACTACTGCTGTAGTTGCGTGATCCATTAGTTCAAAATTCAGCCACTGCTCAATAGGTGCAACGAATACAGCAATTGCAATCAGACAACCGGCCACTACTGCTACAAATATATACAAAGTTAAAGCACTATGGAGGATACAAGTATAATCATTTAATTGCCTTGTTGAGTAACATTGGTTTAGTCGATTTACGACATACATCTGCATTCCGAAGTCCAGGAGAGAAATATAGGCGACCACAGTGAATATGACAAGCCACTCTCCGTAAAGCTGTGCCCCCCATGCCTTGAGGAATAAAGGAACAACTGCCAGTTGGCCAAAAATAGTAATGCCCTGTCCTAAATATACTGCAAAAGCACCTAAACCAAGGCGGCTGATTATTTTAGGCGTAGCAGAAAAAGTAGAAATACGATCTACGGATAAAGTATCTTTCTTACCCATTGTCTAAGATGCAATCTCTTGTACTATAGTTTAAGAGTCTCAAAGTATCCCGATTCGTTAACGCTGCTTTGTACAGTATATTTTCCGAATATCAAGAGCCCTGCTGATTGGAGTGTAAAGAGAATGATAGAGGCTCCCCCATATAACAGACCACATACAAGCCTTTATCCAAGATAGCCCACGCGTCGCGCCCGGGTCATAGTATTCAATGCCTTCTTTAATTTGCCGGACAATATCCCATCTACCATTTAGTAAAGCTTTGACATATAATGAGGATCCATTTGAAAGGCTCATACTACGGAGTGCTTTGCTCCGAAGATCGTGCAATTCAACATGCTTTTCTGGAATTGAGGCAAATATATCCTGCAACAATTCATATCCTTCTCTGAAGAATAGATCAAGGTTAAATGTCTTGCCGAGACGACTGCTTAAGTTAGCATCATGAGTTCGATGGTAACCCAAGGACTCAGCTACATAACCCACATCAAAGTGAAGGCAGACTCTCAAGCAAAAATGCCAATCACATGCCACATTAAAAGGCCCGGTTCCAAATCCTCCAACAGAGTCATGAGCCTTTCGAGAGAAAACAATATTACATCCAGGAATATTGTTTCTAAATACAATGGATTTGAATATCTCCACTCCGGGACGAATATAATCTTTCTTCTCTTGATTCCATCCACCCCATAGGTTGCCGTTCCTATCAATGTGTAGGCTACTACAAAAAACAAAACCGACATTAGGATTATCGTCAAGTACCCTTACCATTCTTTCGAGAAACCGCGGATGACAAGTATCGTCGCTTTCAGCTCGATAAACATATTTTCCCGAAGATAGCTCGATCGCTTTTTTTGTCGTAGCTGCCATACCCATATTCTTTTCATTAATAAATAGCTTTACGCGTGGATCATGCGCAGTTAACCGTTTGAGAATCTTTGCACTGCCATCAGTAGAACAATCATCGATAATTATCCACTCAAAATCACCAAATGTTTGAACGAGAATTGAAGAGACACGATCCGGAAGAAAGTAAACATGATTGTACGAGGGGGTGATAATACTAACTTTAGGCATGTACAATTCTTCTTTTAAGATTATTTATTTTTATAATTGACAATATTTTGAGCTATTTCACTAACCATGCGTCAAACGTTCCGCTTATTTTCGTGACCTCCTACGGCAAAACCATGTTGCATCGAATATTGTACCAGAACATCATAGTTATATTCGGTTAGATGATCGTGGAATCCATACTAATTGTGACTATTTTCTCGAAGTACTCGAGCATATATTTTAATCTATCATGATGACTATATTTACTCTTTAAACATCTTTCTCTACCTGCTTTAGCAATAGCTAATCTTTCATTTTCATGTTCCAGATAATACTTCACTTTTTCTAATAACTCCTCAGGTTTGTTAATATCAAAAAAGTCCGCCTCCTTTCCCTCCTCAAAAAGCCTAAGGTGTTCACTTGTTCTCTCAGCGAGCATAAAACCTCCGCATGCAGGAATCTCCATTGTTCGGTCTGTTTGCAGATCGCGGCTTGCTTTTCGCAAGAAACAAAGATTTATCTTTGTAGCACAGATAGACTTAACATAGTCATCACCATAAATAGGAATATTTTCAACAATAAGATTCTTATGTTTATTAACCCAACTATTCCAGCCATTTCCCCAGATTCGAATAGGAATTCCTTTTCCTGCCAAAAAAAGCATCTTTTCAGCCCTATCTCTTTCATATGTTCCTACAAACCCAACATCTGCTCCCAGTATTCCCTTCTCTTCTCCTGTTATTTCAAGGTATCGGTGTGTATATTTATCGTATGCCTTATCAACGAAAACTACTTTTTGAGCTCCAAGTGACGGCAATTCTTCGAGATTACAGTTATAACTTTTCGTAGTGAAAACCAAATCATACAAGGGTAAACACTTGATAAAGTATTTCGATTGGTTATGTTTTGCGTACATATCATCTTCGGAATAAAAGGCAACTTTTACTCCTGGTTTTAATTTTTTTAATTCTAAGATTGTATTTGGTTTTAACATTAACGTCTTTTCAACCCAGACTAAATCAAAATAAAAATATTTCATTAATTCCAAAGTCCTTAAATTTATGTTTAGGCTATCTAATGGATAACCAAGTTTATTAAAAAATATTTTGATTAATTTCGTTTCAAAACCAACCAAATCACCTGTTATTCCTGGATAAAAGCCGAAGGGCATAAAGCTTAACCCTGTTACTTCATAACCCAGGTCTAATAATGCCCTGTACCTTTGAAAGGCTCTACCATATGTGTTTAAATCTCCAATAAATAAAATTTTCATATAATAATTGTAGCTATGTTTTTACTATTTCATTGAATTGGATGTGATTAAGCTACATCGATTCTAAATAATCTCTTTAATCTACGATCGACTTCTACAGTCAAATCCGTAGATTTTATTCTTCCACTCCAATTGTCAAAATGATAATTTGCACTCACTGCCTCCGCCAACTCAATAACTTCATTGAAACCTGAATAATTAAGGACTTTTTCTATAGGTTTATCAATGCGAAGGTTGATATAAATTTTTATGGGTTTTTCCATTTCATTGTTTATTCTTAATAAATCCAATACATTTTGTCTCATTTGTTCATACTTATCACTTCTATAAATCCTTTTGTACATCTCAGCATTAAAATCAGTCATACTAATGCCCAATTCATTTAGGCCACTATTAATGAGGTTTTTTACTCCAACTTTATGCAAATTCAGACAATTTGTTACCGTTGATATCTTCTTAATACAAGGAAAAGAGCGTGCATAGGAAATGCGCTCAACAAAGTGAGGGTCTACAAGGGGCTCCCCAACAACGACAGATAACGAAATATCCCCCCAGCCATAACAAAATCGTCTATACTTTTCTCAAATGTCTCTTTGCTCATAAATTGCTTTTTACGCTTCATATGTTGATAGCCGCAGAAAATACAATTGGCATTACAGATATTGACAGTTTCGATAGTCAGACTATTTAATTTTTCTATTTCTTTCAGGCATTGCATGTTCGGGAAAATTGAGTAATAATACTGTCTCACTATTATACTTATTTTATGTATGACTTTTTTGATAATGTTTCTCATCTTATCATTCATTAAATAATAATTCAGTTTTTGGCTTATAATGGGCAAAAATTTCATCTGTTTCATAAATGCTTCTCCCATCTATTGCCATCAAATCGTACCCAAGAGAATACAATAATTCACAGCATTTTTGATGAACATCTCTTCCATGGGTTGCAAGGAAAATTATTGGATGGTATTTCTGGATAGTTGCTATTGCTCCAGAGAAAACAAGCATTTCCGCTCCTTCTACATCAATCTTCATAATATCTGGGGGGGGCGCTTTCCCATCAAGCACGATACTATCAATAGAAACTGTTTGATATTTTGAAGTTCCTTCTGAAGATATACGCCCAGTGAAACTGCTTTGTCCTTCCTCAAAGAATGTAAAACCACTTCGTTCTGCAATCGCCGATTCAAAGACGATTACATTTGAACAACGATTAAGTCGCAAATGTTCTTTTAGGTAATATATATTTTGTGGTACCGGTTCAAAAGCGATAACTTTTCCTCCGGGAGAAACCGATCTCGCTGCCAGAAGTGTATAGAAACCTACATGCGCTCCAATGTCATATACAACAGATCCTGGTGTGATTGTTTCAGCAAAAAAGATTTGTTTTCTATATTCATAACTGCCTAACCAACATCCATGGTTACCTGATCCAACTATCCATTTGTTCCCTTTCGCTTTGCCCAGGAGGATAGGAATTACTGTACCCGATGGTATAAGCCGTAAAGGGAGCCGCAAAAGTCTTCCTATTATGCTTGAATAGGAAATCATTCCTGAAAAAATAATCATTAAATTATTCTGCACTTTGCAAAAATTTTGCGAATGACATCAACTCTGCCTCTGTTTTTGTAAACACAATGCGTAATTTTGAAACCAGACCTTCAATCTTTTCAGGATTTAAATTATATGTATAAACATTGCGCACGACATGTCTGAAACCACGGTACTCTTCAAGGGATTCTTTTAGTGCAGAAGATATAACTGCAGGGCGCAAACCTGGCACTTCTGTATTCATTTGATTAAGTAATTCCTGATGCCAGTTGGCTCCTGATGGCACAATCTCATCAATAGACGAGGCAATCTTCTCAAAATATGTTCCAGCCCGGAATAAAAACCATGGCGGTTCAGGGCAACACCGTCCAAATAATAGTCATCGTGCTTAATCTTTGCCCTTTTCCATCCTCCTCAACCCGGTTAACCAACACCAGCAGCTCTTTCTGTTCTCCAGCGATTCGCCCTGCCAGTACGGCTCCTGCCTTAGTCATAATTCGATCCCCTCCAGCAATATACAGCGAAGCAGGGTTGCCTGACAATCTTCCGCATCCACCAGGTCAACTTTCCATCTATTACTAACCCCGCTCGCGAAAGCCACCGCTTTATAGAAAAGAGTAGGCAGGATGCCCCAAACAGCAATGTCAATGTCAGACCACTGATTAAATTCCCCAGTAGCCAGTGAACCGAAAAGAACCACTCTTTTTGCGCCAAACCGATTAATCAGTTCAGCAGCGATGCTATTTGCAACATTGTGCGCCTCTGCAATGGAAGAAGATGCCGCGCGCTGCCCCTGACCGGATCTGAACGGTTGGTATTGCCGCCACATGGATGGATCCAGATCAATCGCTGTTTTCGGCGACATTTTAACCTCACCAAAGTTTTTATCCTTCATAATTCGTTAGTTTTTCCTTAAAGGTATGCCTCTAAAATTCTATTTTGATTTCGCTTCTTTCGTATGATCAAGGGCAGTTAATATACCATCAATATCCTGCTCATAGCTATATTTTTTAACTAAATCTAAGGAATTTTTCCCCATATCCCCTCGTAAATCTTTATTTTCCATGAGTATTTTCAGGTATCCACCTAGCTTGGTTATATCTCCCATAGGGAAAACAAAGCCGTTCCCCCCCTGGCTTACCAGGTTCTTGTTGGAACCGACCATGTCAGAAACTACAATAGGTAATCTAAAATTCATCGCTTCATTTACCACGAGTCCCCAGGTCTCTCCAATGCCCGACGGTAGTACAAATATATCACCTATTGCATAATACAGAGAAACTTCGCTTTGATTTTTAAAACCAGTGAAGTGCACATCCTTTAAACCCTTATCTTGCATATATCTCTCCATATCCTTCCTTAAATAACCTTCCCCAACAAAGACAAGGGCTTTTTTGTCCGATGGGATAGTCTCATAGGCGTATAACAAATCAAAAGGTCGTTTTTTATCAATAAGCTTCGCGACATAAAGTATTATGACTTTGTCATGGGGGAGATGGAGTGTTTTCCTCAATTCAAATTTTTTCTCTCTGAGTTTGACATATTCTCCGTAAAACCTTTTGTTGTCAACGCAATAAGGGGTAAAAAATAACTTCTTATCCGGAACACGGTAGTATTGATAAAAAGCCTTATTTTCTTCTCCAATATAAAGAAATGCATCAACAAATGGAAAAAGACCATATTGTAACAGAGGTTTTTTTATGAACCTTTTCCATGAGGGTTTTGTTAATTCATGACAAAAAGGATTCTCTCCCCGTAAAAAAACCTTGCTTCCAAAAGCCTTTGCTGATAGTACAGCAAGTAAATTTGTGAAGCTGCTCCAACCATGGACCCATATTGCGTCATATTTATGCTTAAAGATTTCTCGAATGATTCCAGGATTTATACATCCAAAAAAACTGCCACTTGGTTTAAGGGATAAATTTAGCAAGAATTTATATTTGTATCCATCCAGTAATGGAATATCCCATTTGAATTTTACTCCGAATTCCGTGTCTATTTGTTCCTTCTGTATCCCAAAATTCCAACAAAAATAGACAGTAAGGTCTATATCAGGATGGTTAGCCAATTTTCTGAAAAGTGGTGTTTGGTATTGAATTGGATGTGATGTCAAAGCAGCAAGTTTATATGTCATAAAATGAAGAATTTTTATTTATAGGCAACCGTCAAAAAATTTTGCGAAAATATCGCATTTCTATCGCAATCTCCCGTTTCGATACCAATCAGGAGACGATAAAAATTCCTTACGAAATATTCCCAAAGTACAAATCGCATTAGACTCTTTAAGCCATGAGGTATTGGCTTGTCTTCGTATGATGTTACTTCTTTAAAACTACTTGAAAGAAAAAGCTGGGCAATGGACTGTCTTGTAAAAGCAATTTCATGAGTAAAGTCTCCTGTCTTTACAAAATTACCAAAGGGGCTTTCCCCATTAGGTTGATGGCTAATTATTTTTCCGCCAGTTTTAAGTACCCGATAAAAATCATCAACCAAATCAGATAATTCATCCTTCGAAAAGTGTTCTATCACATCAAAAGCTATGAGTAAATCAACAGAATTATTCTTTACCGCTTTTATGTAAGAGACTAAATCTGCATAAACTACATTTCTAATACCAAGCCTATAGGCTTCTTTTATTTGTTCTTCACTTCTATCAATACCAATACTATTTAGGTATCCTGACTGTGTTATGTAATATTGGAAGGCGCCGTGTCCACACCCGATTTCTAATATTTTGGCGTGCTTATCTGCAGGGAAGTGTTCTTTGATTATTTTCCTGAGATACGGTTCTCTTGGCTTAAAGCCTGTTACAGTATCAGGAGCAAGTTTACCAATACGGTTTGAGGAATAATATTTGTAAATTTTTTCACGGTATCCCACTTTTTATTTTCCCGATAGCTATAAACACCACTTTATTTGTCCAATCGCAGCCTCAAGCACTTCATCGACACTGATCATATCAATGCATTGCTGTTTTTTTTCTACACATTCTTCAAGAAAACAACCTGCACATTCGATGTCCTTTCTTAAAATAACGTGATTGTTTCCATATGGTTCCCATCTGCCAGGGTTATTTCTCGCAGAATAAATACCAATGCATGGAACTCCCATACTACCTGCTAAATGTAAAGGCCCTGAATCGTTTCCTATAAATAAAATACACTTACTAATTGCTACAGCTGACTCAATTATGTTGGTTTTACCGCACAAGTTTATGGTTCTATTTTCAAATCTTGATCTTAAATACTCACCACACTTGAAATCATCTTTTCCACCAACAATTACTAAAAAAATTCTTTTGTTGTAATTTAATAAATGATTACTTAGTTTTATAAATTTGCTTAAGTTCCATTTAGTGGTAGAAATTTTTGAACCATGCCCTATTGCTATAAGCATACTATCCTTAGGAATTTTTTTAAATATATCGTTTACATATCCATAAGCTTCTGTAGGTGGGTTTAGCAAACAAGTTTGAGGTGAATTTTCCTTTCTGTAATCAAGACCGTGAACTTTATGAATTATTTTTAACAATCGCTCAAATTCTTTTTCCACAGTAATTAGTTTTCCATAATTATCTCTTAGTATATACTCATTCAGGGATTCTTTTATTCCATATGCTTTTTTAAATCCACACAATATTTTGAAAAAGATATAATCTCTCGCAACCTGTATTAACGAACGTTCAGGAGTCAAATAATATAGCACCTCATTACGTCCATAGGACTTAATTCTGTAAAATAACTTCATCAAAGATTTGACGTTCCCTGGTTCATAGAAAATTACATCTTTAAAATAATTTGTATAGCGCAAGATATCCCACGGCGACACCTTAAAATCTTTGGATGGTTTATTAGTTATCAAAAACAAATCTTCTTCTCGGTGTATTTCTTTTATTTTTGAAATGGCCGGTAAAGCTACCAGTGTATCACCTAAATGGCCTATCCGAAAAACAAAAACATCTTTCAATTGCCTTTTACTCCCGCATGGTCTCTGGCCAGGTAAATTACCTTACGGTTTTTGTCATAGAGGCAAAAGGCAAACATACCCAGGAGTTTGTGGAAGGTATTTTCTCCCCATTCCTGATAAGCTTTTA
>JABWAQ010000117.1 GCA_013360945.1 Candidatus Brocadia sp. | reverse complement strand
GCACTGCTTACCTTCCTGTTGTCTGCGTCCCCAAGACCGCCATTGGTTACCCGTATAGTAGTGAGGCCTTTAATGCCGGGGAATGTGTCTGTCTGCGTGGCGGGTGATCCGCTCTTGCGCACATAGGTGCGTTCAAAAACCGTAACGACATCTGCCATCAGGGTTGTTGCCAGAGAAAAAAGAAGAACCATCATGTTCGCGTACAGAATAAATTTTCTCATATTTTGCTCCTGTCAGGATATCCATTGAAATAGAGGGGTTACGCTCCCAGTACGATAAAGAACAACGAGACCACCTTTGATGGTACGCATAAACGGACTCCTTATCTTGAGGGTTAATGGAAACTATCTTCAGGTGAGACGCATAACAACTGTATATGATGAAATTATTCAACACGGATTCAAGTTCCTTACTTTCTCTGTATGCTTTCTAGTCAGCTAGCACAAATGGTATTCCAAAGATGTTTTCAAGGGGAAAAAAGGTATAAAGTTTTTTAACGGCAAGAATACTCAACAGTTAAAACAACCGAGTGGAAATAGTGGCAGGAAGAAAAACACAAAAAAGCAAATCACCAGGTACTTTTTTGTAATTTTCATGGCATTTCTGTGCAGAAAGCTTATTTTTTCCCGTAATTATGTAACTATTCAGGGAAAAATATTTTAAAATTTATTTGGCAGGAAATTCGGGATAAAAAGGCATTCGGCTTAGTTTGGGGAATATATGGCCTGTATAGCAAAGTCAGCAAAGGGATCATACCTTGATTAGTATTGTTGACAAGAGTAGCTCATTTTGCTATGTTGTCTGCCATGTCAAGACAATGGCGTATAGAATCTGAAGGAGCTTACTATTATATATTATCACGGGGAAATGAGCGAAGGACATTTTTACTGATAACGATGATCGTATTTCGTTTCTGGACATTTTGGGAAACATGTCTGAAAGGTTTGAGATTGAGGTTTATGCCTATGTACTCATGAACCATTACCACCTACTCCTCAAGACCGAGAAGCCCAATATTTCTCAAGGCATGCAGTGGTTTGGAACCACGTACACACGTCGGTATAATATAAAACACAAACGAAATGGACACTTTTTCCAGGGACGGTTCAAAAACTTTCTTGTTGAAAATGATGAATATCTGATGCTTCTTTCCTGCTATATCCACAGGAATCCGCTGCAAGCTGGAATAATCAGTCGTTTTGTATATTATCCATGGAGCAGTTATCCCGTGTATGCCTATGACAAAAAATCACCAGAGTGGTTACGTACAGCGCCTCTTCTTTCTCATTTTGATACAAAAGACAAGAACAAGGCATAGAGAGAAATGGTTCAAAAATATTCCATAGTACACTTCATCGGACACGGAAGTTCAGAAAGCGAAATTGTCTTGGAAGATATGGTGGGGAAAAGTCAGCCCGTTTCAAGCAGGGCGTTCAGCCAATTGTTTTCCGTCTTGCGAGACAATGTCAAATGCGTAGTTTTGAATGTCTGCTATTCCGAGGCACAAGCCAAAGTGATAGCAGAGTATATTCACTGCGTTATTGGCATGCCAAATTTCAGGTCTATCGGATGAAGAAGTTGAAGATCTTCGATATCATGAGCGAACAGGGAGGCCTCTTGGTACTGACAGTTTTATAGATCGGCTTGAAAATGTTCTTCACGATGTTTTAAAGATCGCCTTCTACCATTATCGGGTGTTATCCACTAATCAATACTTTATCCCCAATTTTGAAGAAATCTCATTGAGTTTTTTGTCAATTGTCCACAGTGGGACATCAGTTAATAGAGCCGAAGCAATCAAGTGAATGTCAATATACCCTAACCCCTTCCCCATAAGTGTATGATCTTCTATAAATCTCATCACTTCTTCATGTTCCAAATGAGTTGACATAGGAAGTGCCTGTAGAAGAGAAAGTATTTCAGCCCTGTTTTTAAGATTACCACAAGCAAGCTCACCAATGATGAATGGGTGACAGATAACGTGACTTTCATTTAATAGTGTTTCAAGCCCGGTATTTCCATTCCGCAAATGCGCTACCCATACTGAAGTGTCAACAAGAACCATCGTATGTGCCTGTTGTTCTTCTGCGGGGTATCATTTCTAATTTCTTTTCAGTACCTGCCAATTTCGCAAGTCTCCTAGCGCTTTCCCTGGCGATAAGTGCTTCAAGACCCAAGCTCACCAGTGACGTTTTTTCTTTAATGCCGGTCAACTTCGCTGCCTTTTCAAACAATTCATCATCTATGTTTATTGTTGTTCTCATGAATTTATCTCCTAATGAAATATGCATTTATATATGCATTAGTATGTATTTATAATATGTTACTGTCAAGAAATTTTTCTGGTATGTCGTTCTGGGGACACCATATTTAATTATTGACATTATTTTTAAGTAGCAAAGGGGTCACCCCTTGATTTAGTATAATATAAAACATAAGCGAAATGGACATCTTTTCCAGGGACGGTTCAAAAACTTTCTTGTCCAAAACGATAAATACCTGATGCTTCTTTCGTGCTATATCCACAGGAATCCGCTGCGGGTCGGAATAGTCAGGTGGTTAATTGATTATCCATGGAGCCGTTATCCCGTATATGCCTATGGCAAAAAATCACCAGAGTGGTTACTTACAGCGCCTCTTCTTTCTCGTTTTGATACAAAAGACAAGAACAAGGCATAGAGAGAAATGGTTCAAAAATATTCCCGGGAAGAAAAAAGAATATGGGAAGATTTTCGGCACGGCCTTTTTTTGGTTCACAGAAGTTTGTTGACGATATCAAGTCCAAATATTTGTCCGAAAAACCTGATGTTGAAATTCCCCAGAAGCGGCACGTTTTAAGAGATACCAATCCTAAAACTATCTTAGAGAAAGCGGCAAAGGTCTTGTAATGCAATACGAATGATTTCTTACAATCCGCCAAGATATGCGATTCGGATAAACACAATCGTGATGTATTGATCTTTCTTTTATGGAGTACGGGGTGGTATAATAATCAGGAAATTGGCGATTTGTTTGGCCTTGGTTATTCTTTCATAAGTCGGTAGGTAACTCTTATGAAATCAAAGGTATCGAACGACAATGAAATTCATAAGCGATTAGAAGAATTGAAATCACTAATCAAGGTGTGACCCCTTTTTGCGATATACTTTGAATTTGAAATGGAACAAGAGGATTGTTATATTGATCCGTATAAGATGACATGATAAAAAGTATAAAGAGATATAAGTGTTGGTATCTGAAGTGCTTATCAATATAGTACTTGCCATATCAAAGGTGTGTTATATGGACAAAAAACCTGTATTCCGTATATTATGCGGATCAATCTAATTAATGTTAGCTGGCTCAAACCAATGACCAAGAGGAGACATGCAATGGTTCGTGCTCTACTCACAGCATTCGCCTTCGGCTTTACCTTGGCCGTCTCCGTCGTGGCGACCGCCCAGACCACCGACCCGCTTTCCTTATGGAACGAAGGTGCAACCAAGCAGGCTATCATTCAATTCGTGAAGGATGTAACCACAGAGGGCGGATCGAGGTTTGTCCCGCCCGCCGAGCGGATTGCTGTGTTCGACAACGACGGCACCCTGTGGGCGGAGCAGCCGATCTATTTCCAACTCGCGTTCGCGCTCGACCGCGTCAAAGCTCTCGCGTCGCAACATCCCGAGTGGCAGAACAAAGAGCCCTTCGCCTCACTGCTCAAGGGCAACCTTAAAGGTGCGCTCGCTGGTGGCGAACCGGCCACCTTCCAGATCGTCATGGCGACGCACGCAGGGCTCACCACGGAGGAGTTCGAAAAAATCGTCCGCGATTGGATCGCGACGGCAAAGCACCCGAAGACTGGCCAACCTTACACGGAAATGGTCTATCAGCCGATGCTCGAATTGCTGACCTGGTTGCGCGCGCATGGCTTCAAGACGTTTATTGTCTCTGGCGGCGGCATCGAGTTCATGCGCGTATTCAGCGAGCAAGTCTATGGCATTCCACCCGAGCAAGTGATCGGCAGCAGTGGCAAACTGACGTTTGAGCTACGCGATAGCAAGCCGGTGCTCGTCAAGCTCCCAAAGATCGACTTCATCGACGACAAGGCTGGCAAGCCCGTCGGCATCCAGAAACACATCGGCCGACGCCCTCTGGCCGCCTTCGGTAACTCCGACGGTGACCTGCAAATGCTCCAGTGGACGACCGCTGGCAGCGGCAGGCGTTTCGCGCTCCTCGTCCACCACACCGACGCCGAACGAGAATGGGTCTACGACCGACAGTCCAGCATCGGCCGGCTCGACAAGGCGCTTGATGAAGCAATGGCCCGCAGCTGGACCGTGTTGGACATGAAACGAGACTGGAAGTCCATCTTCCCGTTCGAGAAGCAGTGAGTGTAAGCCAGCTAACCAAGGCGTGCAGCTGACTGCCTACAGCGTCCGCTCCCGCTTCCGGCAGCAGCTGACGCCCGGCGTTATGCCTAAGAAATACAAGCTGTATGAGCAGTTATTGAGCAGTTTTTTCATATTATTTGTTATCAAATAGAAATGGCAAAATAACTTCGACATGAGTTTTGAGTTAGCAATAACAAGGTCTTGGGATAACCTCTTAGGTTCGGGTATATCAGATAATACAAAAGTGAAATTTCTTGGTAATGAGTACATAGTTAATGTTAAGTCTCGAAAAGTATTATCATTACCCCATAATACACCAATAGAGGATCATCTAACTGTCTTAATCCTTCATTATCTTTCTCAAAATATAGCAGGCTTACCGGCAGTCAGTGGAGAATATCTTAGTTTTCATGGGCTCTCTGTTACAAGCGGCTTTGCCGAAGTGTTTAAGAAACGATCTACTGATGTGATAATAAAAAGGTACGGAAATAATATATTCGATATATTATCAGTATTGCATAATTTGCCTGCCCAAAAAATAAACCGCGCAGACGTAGCAATTGTGGTTGAGGCATTTGAAGGTGTCCCCATAGTAATTGAACTTTGGAATGCGGATGAAGAGTTTGGTCCTGAAGCAAATATACTTTTTGATAAAACCATAACGAAGATATTCTGTGTTGAGGACATAGTAGTATTGGCGGAAGTTGTTGCGCGGGCCGTATCTTATAAGAATGACTATGGGATGTATGACTAATGGTATACTTCAATTCCGGGGACATCATACTTAATTATTATTGACTTTGTTATTTAGAGAGTTAAGATGTGAGCATGTCCAGAATTGCTCGTGTGGTCATACCAGAAGTGCCAAACCATGTTACTCAGCGAGGAAACTGTCGTTTGCAGACATTCTTCTGCGACGAGGATTATAAGACATACAGAGACTTGATGTCTCAGTGGTGTACGCACTGGACATTGAAGTATGGGCCATTGCCTGATGTCAAACCATGTACACCTGATTGCAGTTTCGCCTTCTGAAAAGGCGCTTAGTCAGGCAATTGGCCAAGCGCATCGGTGCTACACGCGTCGCGTAAACTTCCGGGAAGGTTGGAGAGGACAACTATGGCAAGGCATTTTGCCTCTTTTCCCATAGGCAAAACCCATCTGTACGTAGCCGCGCGCTCTGTTGAACTGCATCCTGTAAGGACAAATTGGTTAAGAAACCACAGAAGTATCGATAGAGTAGTGCATCTGCACACCTTGCAGGACGAGATGATCGGCTTGTGCATGGAGCTCCGTTGCTTGAAATGTTCGGCAAGTGGAGTGATTTTCTTTCCAGAGGCCTATCGCTGGTAGTTCTGGTATGTCAACAACATAAATAGTGCAAAGCTATCGTCTTTATAGAAACAAGATTAGACCCTCATAATTCAACAATACTCTTTTCTTCGCAGTAATTTCATTACTTAATTTAGAGCATATGCCATCTATAAGAAGTTAAAAAAATCTTTTCGGGGATTTATTAGCTTGTTTTTACCTTTCATTATTGATTTGTATATGACGTTTGATAATTTTAATTCATAAACAAGATAATAATGTTGGGCTTTATTCCTCAATCAACCTACGCTGCTGTCATTTTATAAACTAACAACTTCAACTTTATTAAATAAAATAAATTCGCAAGTCATCATCTTAAAGGAGAATTAAATATCTATGTTAATTGATTATATTAATGCTGCTCTGCATAAGGCTCATTATGAGATCTTGCCCGATGATGAAGGATACTTCGGTAAAATTGAAGTTCTCAAAGGGGTTTGGGCCAATGCCGATACCCTTGAGATTTGCCGGGAAGAATTAAAAGAAGTTCTTGAAGAATGGATTTTATTAGGAATCAAAAAAGGACATACCCTTCCTGTAATTGATGGCATTGACCTTAATATAAAAGAGATCGTTTAATGCCAAAGTTTGGACCTATTAAACGTAAAGAATTAATTACTATCTAAAGCAGCTTAAGTTTACTGGTCCATATTCCGGTACTAAGCATCAATTCATGGTTAGAGGAGATCTTAAATTACGAATTCCTAATCCTCACAAAGGCGATATAGGAAAAAATCTGCTCAATCAAATTTTAAGAGAAGCTGGAATAGATAAATCAGAATGGGAGAAACTTTAAGCCAAATTCCAGTTTCTCATTCATTATGAGCCTCAGATTTTGGGAACACTGCACTTAATTTTGGAAATTTCCATTTAGACGGATAATAACCAATTTATACTGAGGTAATACAATGCCGTCTGACGAGGAAATGCCTCTTGACCCATTGTGATTCATCATGCGTTGTGTTCAGGAGAGAAAAATAAGCAAATGTCTTTTATGGGATTGCAAGATATAAGCCATTATCAGTATTATTTGACTACACTAAATTATTTAAATATGATAATTTACAAGATCTCTTTAAAAAATGCTGCTTACTTATAAACTTTCTCTTTAGTAATATATTTCATAGGTGATAGCATGATTTATACGTATCATGTTGAGTTTGAAACAGATCCAGCAACAGAGAATATTATCGTTTTTCTCCCGTCATTGAATTACACTTCTGATTTTGGTTCAACAGTAGAAGATGCGCTCAAGAATCTCAAAAAACTTGCTGAAGGTTTTATAGAAGTTCTTGAAGAACAAGGAAAACCAATCCCTCCAAGTGACCCTATCACCGATGGGCTTTATCTCTCACTGGGATTAAAACAGACACCACTCGCTACCTAGAAAATGTCTGAAATCCTTAATCCTCTTAAAGGCAGAGAGGTTCTTCGCAAATTATAAAGAGCGGGTTTTGAAATTGTACGCATTACAGGATTATAAATAGTATAATCTCTGCATAATTAAAGTTAAATATATTTCACGGGGATCAAGGAGATATACTATGGCATATATTAGAGGAAATAGAAATCAAAATACACTTTTTCCACCGGCAATAGAAGACTATGTAGGAGCAGAAGACCCTGTCAGAGCGTATGACGCATTTGTAGAAAACGTAGAGTTTCAGGAGATGGGTTTTGTGATCAATCCGTATAAAGTTGGTGCTTTATGAATATCATCCAAGGACGCTCTTAAAATTAATCGTCTATGGATATTCCTATGGAGAAAAGAGTTCCCTGAGATTGGAAAGAGCATGCTATCACAATCTTTCCTTTATGTAGTTAGTATCTGGCGTAAAGCCTGATTACCGTACGATAGCGAGATTTCGCAGAGAAAATAAAGAGGCGATAAAGCAGGTTTTAAAGCAGAATGTAAAATTCTGTATGAATTCTAGGGACACCATACTTAATTATTGAATTTGTCTTTAAAATAGTTAATATGTACAGAATTGCCTATGTGGTATGTTCATAGGAACAGCACCGTTTGTTTTAATAAATAAGTTGCTATCCCCAGGTAAATAGAGCAGTAGGTTAGGCCAATAATGTTATGCATACATTAAACGGCCCTTGGGCTCTGGTATTTGAATACCGTCTTCTTTTGCCGTTTTTAACCAAAACTCTACTGCTTTTTCTGCATTTTCAAGTGCCTCTTTTTTTGACTTACCATGCGCCATGCACCCTGATAGTTCTGGTACGTCAACAACATAAATATTGTCTGTTTTATCCCAGTAAATAATCATTTCGTATTGTGATTCACTCATCGTTTTTCCATAGATTAAATTTATAAGTTGTTAATATTTTCCGTATTTGCCTCACCTGATATCCTTTTGCCTTTGAGCCTTCCGATTGCAAATTGATCCTCTCAGTTATGCCATCTTTTGTAAATATTTTATGACTTCCTTCCTCTCTCATTTTAAATCCGAGTGAAAGCAAAAGATTTACAAGTTCATTGAATGAAATGTTGTAATCT
>JABWAQ010000029.1 GCA_013360945.1 Candidatus Brocadia sp. | reverse complement strand
GAGATTCTCGCCTTTGAGGCAGGGCTCCTGACAATTTTTGGCGTCGCCATGATGGTTTTGGCGAATGTGAAATTCAGGAAAAGGTTGATGTAACATGTATGAACGTATCAAACGTATGCTCGTCAAAGAATTTATCCAGATATTCCGCGACCCGAAGATGAAGGGCATGATCTTCCTGACGCCCATCATTCAGGTGCTTGTGTTCGGCTACGCCGTGACGACCGACGTCAAACACATCGCCACAGCGATCTATGATCTGGACAACAGCGTGGCCAGTCGCGAGCTTGTGGGCCGGTTCGTGAAGTCAGGCTATTTTGACATTGTGAAATATATAACCGGCGAGGCTCAGGTCCGTAGATTGATTGATCGGGGTAAAGTCCGGGTTGTCCTTCGCATGAATAAGGGCTTTGAAGACGACCTGCGGGCCGGGCGGACAGCACAGCTTCAGGTGATTGTAGACGGAACCGACTCTAATACGGCAGGGGTCGTGCTTGATTACAGCGCCAGGATCGTCAGGCAATTCTCGCAAAAGATTTTGATTACAAGATTCACCCGGATAAAAGGCCCTGCCCGGAAACCCGCACGTGTGGAGATGCAAACGCGTGCCTGGTTTAACGAAAATCTTGAGAGCCGCAACTTTTACGTACCAGGTGTAATCGCCATTATCGTAATGCTCATCACCCTGATGCTTACCAGTATGGCGGTTGTCCGTGAGAAGGAGATCGGCACGATGGAACAAATTATGGTCACTCCAATCACACAGACGGAGTTCATACTCGGCAAGACCGTGCCCTTTGCTATAATAGGTATCGCTGATGTAATCGTGATTATCGTGATTGGGATATTCTGGTTTGGGGTGCCGATCAGAGGGAATCTTTTCATACTCTTTATTGCTACAGTCCTCTATCTGATGACGACACTGGGTATAGGACTCTTCATCTCTACGGTCAGTAAAACCCAGCAGGAGGCCATGATGAGTGCCTTCTTCTTCTATTTCCCCGCGGTTCTTCTTTCGGGGTTCATGTTTCCCGTTGCCAATATGCCGGTAGTTGTCCAGTGGCTCACCTATTTGAATCCATTGAGGTATTTCCTGGTGATCATCCGTGGCATTTTCCTCAAGGGGGTAGGGCCTGGCATCCTCTGGCCGCAAATGGCAGCGCTGGCCGTGATGGGCATTGCCACATTATGGCTGGCATCGAGAAGATTCCGAAAGACCCTTGCATAATTGATTGTATCCATATCATCATGGAGAAAAAGAATGTCGTTGGAAGCAACATAAGAAGATTTGGATTAAAGTCCCGAATTACACAGGAAGAACTTGCCCTGATGAGTGGATTATTACAAGGATATATAAACCAACCGGAGAGTGACGAGAGGTAACAATTCGGCGTACTTTTGCTCACAATCACGATGATTGAGTAAAATATTGATTCTGTAATCCCGAAGGGATGTCATTATTATAGCATATCATTAGCAATCATGATGAACCGCGTAGCGGTGGCGTGGTATCGCTCATTTTCTTGTTATTTCATCCCTTGCGGGGTTTTATATTGGGATGTGCTTTTTTCTATAATCATGCCATCCCTTCGGGATTTTCCGGTACGCCCATTTTCCCTATTTGTCCTTAACTATTCAGAAAATATTTTATCTTCCGACTCGCCCAGATTAAGGGTATGTCTTATGGTTTCTTGCGATTATTGTTTTGCAACAGGTGTTCTATATCAACGGCCGGCAAAGGATGGCTGTAGACGTATCCCTGGATCTTGTTACAGTGAAGCTTTCGCAAAAAGGCGATCTGCTCTTTGTTTTCAACACCCTCAGCAACCACCTTCAGTTTAAGACTATCTGCTATGGCAATGATAGCCGTAACAATTGCCGCATCATCCGGGTTCGTGGTAATGTCCTGCACAAAGGATCTGTCAATTTTGAGTGTGTCTATGGGAAAGCGTTTCAGGTAGCAAAGGGATGAATACTCGGTGCCAAAATCATCAATGGCAAACCGGATTCCAAGCTCTTTTAGTTTGTTGAGCGCCGTGATGATGGTCAAGTCATTTTGCATAAGGATGCTTTCGGTGATTTCAAAATCCAGGTGGTGTGGACTAAAACCTGTTCTCTCCAATATTTGTGTGGCTGTGTCTACAAAATTTTTTTGTTTAACCTGACGCACGGAGAGGTTTACGGCGAGTCGCAACTGGGAAAAACCTGCATCCTGCCAGGCCTTTGTTTGGGTGCAGGCTTTCATCAGTACCCATTCTCCGATAGGTATGATCAGGCCGGTTTCCTCGGCTACGGGGATAAATTTGACAGGATAGATCATGCCAAGTTCCGGATGTTTCCAGCGTACTAAGGCTTCTATACCGGTGATTTGGCCATTGCTTATATCTACTTGCGGCTGATAATATACCAACAGTTCGCCTTTTCCCATCGCCTTTCGTAAACCGTTTTCCAGCGTTATCCTCTCAAGGTTCTTAACATTCATTTCTTCGGTGTAGAATTTAAAGGTATTTCTTCCCTGCTCTTTCGCATGATACATGGCAGTGTCGGCCTTTTTGATCAGGTTGTCTGCGTCGTTTGCGTCTGATGGATACATGGCGATGCCTATGCTGGGAGTTATGTGCACTTCATGGCCCTCAACCTGAAAGGCTGGGGATATAAGGATATCATGTATCTTCTGTGCAATAAGAGCGGCATCCTGAATGTGGTCAATGTCTGTTACGATGAAAGTAAATTCATCTCCTCCCAGGCGTGATACGGTGTCAATTTTCCGTATACAGCCTTTCAAGCGTCCGGCTACAGCCTTGAGCAGGAGATCGCCAAAGGCGTGTCCCATGGTGTCATTGACAATTTTAAAACGATCGAGATCGAGGAACATAACCGCCACCAGGCGTTTACTGCGGTGTGCGTGTGCCAGTTCCTGTTGCAAACGATCGCGGAACAGGATGCGGTTTGGCAGATTGGTAAGGGTGTCGTATTGAGCCATATAGAGGATGCGTGCCTCTGCCTGTTTTTGAACAGTGATGTCAGCATGGATGGCAACAAAGTGAGTTACTTTCCCATACGTGTCACGCAAAGGGGTGATGGTCTGGTCTACATGGTAAAGACTGCCATCCTTGTGCTTGTTAACGACCTCTCCCCGCCAGACCTCTCCGTTGAGTACGGTTTGCCAGACATGCTGGTAGAATGAGGCATCATGTTTACCGGATTTGAAGATGCGTGGGTTTTGGCCATAGACATCTTTTGCCGGGTATCCGGTGAGTCGGGTAAATGCCTCATTGATCCACTCTATGCGGCCTTCGCAATCAGTTATAAATACCGCGTTGGCGACCGATGCTATTGCTGCGCTTTGTAATCGTAACTGTTGTTGGTCTATTGCTATCAATATAGTGACGCTGATACGGGTAGCGAGATTTTCGAGCAGATGAACGGTATCTGTATCAAAGGCATTAGGTTTGAAGGTGTACAGGTTCATCACGCCAAGAACATTGCTCTGAACACACAGGGGAACTGCAACGAAGGACTGCAACCCATGCTTGAAAGTACGCCCCATGCAGTGTTGAAAGGCGGATTCTTGCGTACCACATATCTGTGTCTGTTTACTGCGAACCGCAATGCCCACGACACATTCATCCCCGGGTGTATTATCCCAGCGTACCGAGAGGCCATTGAGATAATTCACGTGGGTACCAGCTTGCGTGGAAATACTAATGGTGCCATCTGCCTCCTTCATGCCGATCCAAACCAGAGGATAGGCGAAGATGTCAACAAGATGTGTGCAAACATAAGACAGGATGAAATTCAAATCTTTTCCGTGTAATATCAACTGATCGATCTCGTGAAACAAAGCGTCAATTGCCTGGATTCGCTTGCGTTCCGTGATATCTGAAACTGCTGCCATGATGCCCCGAATATTGCCCTGTGCGTTACGGAGTGGGGCTGAAAAGATGCTAATATCAATCGGCGAACCATCCCGTTTTTGACGGCGCACCTCTATGCCCATCAATGACTCGCCGAGCAACGCCCTTTCACGCAGCACACGGGACTCTTCTTGTTTGTCATTGGGAACGATAGGGAGATGGCGACCGAGTACTTCTTTCTGATTCCAGCCGAATATGCGTTCTGCCGCCTGATTCCATAAAGTAACGTTTTCATTCGGATCGAGGGCTATAATAGCCAGCGGAGATGCTTGAATCAAGGCCTGTAGGGTTTGATTGTTTTCCTGCATTACCTCCTCAGCATGCTTTCGTGCGGTGATGTCTCTGGCGATACCAATAGTTCTTACGATGTTCCCTTCCCTGTCTCTTAATTGAAAGTTTCTGTATTCACAGATTACGCCGGTATCTTTGAAATACAGTTCAAATTGCAGGCTTTCTCCCTGTATTGTTCTTGTGTGGGCATCCATTGCTTTTTTCAGGTTTTCTTCGTCAAAAAGAGGCGCAAATGGCTTTCCATAGAATTCTTCAGGTTTGTGGCCGGTAAATTGTTCAAATATCTTATTTACATATAAGATGTTTCCGTTTGTGTCGCAAACATACGCGAGGTCTCTCATTTCAGAGAATAGTATTTTGAATAGTTTCAATTCTTCAAGCATCTTCTCGCTTTCGGTAATATCCCTAAAAACACCCTGTACGACTTTTTTGTTACCTATAAAAGTAACACTGGCGCTTATTTCTACGGGTACTCTATGGCCGTCTTTATGACGCACGTACAGGTCTTTCGTGAATGCCTTACCTTCCCGAACATGATCCTTGAAGAGCTGCATATAATGCATTGCTTCTTCTTGAGGGTGAAGTTGCGTCTGGTGCATGCCGATAATCTCTTCGCGGGGATAACCAAGCAGGTCTTCTGCTCTTTTATTGGCATCGATAATTATTCCTGTTTCCGCATCTGCTATAAAAACAGCGTCGCTCGTGGTTTCGATCAGTTTTTGATATTTTACTTCTGAATCTCCCGGCATTTCCTCATGCTGTTTGTGTTCTGTGATATCCTGTGCTGTACCATAGATATGAATGACGCGGGACTGCGCCTCACTCCACACCGGTTGAGCATAATAGCGCAGCCATAGCGCCGCGCCACTCTTAGTAATAACGCGAAACTCGCTTGTGTCAGACTGGCCGGAAAACAGGCGATCACGATGACGGAGGAAGATGGACATATCATTGGGGTGTATGAAGCTGAGCCAGCCACCGCGTGCGGCTACCTCCTCACGGGTGTACCCGGTGATGAGGGTGAAGGCTTCCGACACACGTTCGCATACAAGGGTACTGTCGGGTTCGATGCGAAAGGTGTAGGCATAGTTGGAAATATGTTTGGAAACAGCAGGTAAGGATTCCTCAGAAACGCTTGCCTGATTGTTAGTGTCAACGCATTCTTTCCGTAAGTTAGTTTTTCTGATGCATTCCTTTACTGCAACCGGCAGGCGATCCAGATGCCTTTTGAGAACGTAGTCGCTCAAACCGGACTTCATCCCCTCCACGGCTATTTCTTCACTGCCTGTATTGGTAACCATTATCACCGGTATGCAGGGGAATCGCTCTTTGATTGTTCTGAGTATCCACAATCCGTCAGTCCAGTTCGGACGATAATCGGTGAGCACCAGATCGAAGTCGCCTCGATCAATCGCTTCATCAAAATCTTCTTGTCTGATTGCCTCCAGGAACTCTAAGCCGTAAAATTTGTTCTGGAGTTTTTGCTTGATCTGTTCCCGGTCATGCTGGTTGTTGTCAATAATCAGAAACTTCATGTCACACCTTGATGGTACATTTGTTTTCCGGATTTGAGTCCTGATGGATTCTTACTTAGTGGAATGTGATTCTCATCTTTGCGATACTCTTAAAAAAAAAGCCTTACCGCCGGAAACGTTTCCATGAATACTTTCGGCAGTAAGGCTGTGTGCTTGTAGCATCTGAGTTTATGAATGCATTTTTCGTTGTGTCTACAGATTTCTTAAGGGTTACCTTTCGCGTTTTCTGTGTATTTCACGGATTTTATTTAGCATGAAAGGTGACATATGTCAAGTAAAATATTGGGATATTGTTTCTGTGATACGCTAATCATCATGATGCTTGAATTCCCATAGGGTATGTGCTAAATTTTTCTTCGTGCAGCTCCTTTCCTGCGGAACGGTTGCCGAAACGGCCGTTGCTGTCCTGAGAAAGGAGCTTTTATTTTTCTAATGCAGATGAATGATTATAGTATATATTCTATGAATACTATCTATTCGCCTTTGTCCCGGCGCCCCTTCCCGAAATTGAACACATGTTTGAAAGATGCAGCCCCTTATAGTATTCTTGCGGTAATATCGGGCGTCATTTTTTTGAATACGCTGAGTAATGCCTTTGTTTATGACGATTCGATGACCATTGTCAACAATAACCTTGTTAAGAGTTGAAAAAATATCCCATCAATTTTTTCATTTAATTACTTTATACTCTCCGGTGAACTTAGTTATCGTCCCGTAGTTACACTTTCGTATTTTATCGATTATTTCCTTTGGGGTTTAAATCCCGTCGGCTTTCATCTCACCAATGTTCTCCTTCAAACGTCAAATAGGGTATTATTGTATGCCTTTCTTAAACTGGTTACAAAGGCAAATAGCGTAGCCTTCATCTCAGCATTGTTATTTACTACCCATCCACTCCTCACCGAGGCGGTGAATTCTGTCAGTTACCGGGAGGATCTCCTTGCCGCGTTCTTTTTTTTAATTGCCTTTATCGTTTTCCTGAAAATTGACAAGGAATCTTTACCGCGGGGAAAATTCCTGCCGTATTACGCTGGTTCTTTGTTTTCCTATCTTTTGTCCCTCTTTTCAAAAGAGACGGCGGTGACATTGCCCATCCTGCTAGTGGTATTTAATGCCTTTTATTCGCCTTCAGTTAATCCTCTTCAGGCAGTTATGAAAAGGGCAAAGGGCGTTTATACGGGCTATTTTATCGTTACCGGTTTTTATCTGGTTATTCGTTTCGCGCTGTTTCGACATCCTCGTTCAAAGCTGTACTGCAAAAAAAAACTTAGCAACGTTATGTATGGGAGCCGCTGTCGTTGCTCTAAGCATTGCGAGTGTTTGCCGAAATGGAACATGGCGGGATGAATTCACTTTGTGGTATTCAACGGTTAATCGTGAACCGGACAGTGTCCGTGCACATCAGAATCTTGGTGTTGTCCATAGTGCAAGAGGTTTCTTTGATTATGCCGAGTTTGAATACAAAAAGACATTGGAAATTAACCCCAGGGACGCCGAGGCACACTATAATATGGGGAATGCGTATGAAAGGAAAGGCATGTCAGACGCTGCTATTAAGGAATATCAGGAGGCATTGAGGGAGTACAAAACAGCAATCGGGCTAGACCCTGGTAATGCCGATGTACACAATAATTTGGCGGGAATATATTTAACAAAGGGGGTAACAGATCGTGCGATTGCTGAACTTAAATCGGCCTTAAAATACGATCCCAAAGATAGCAATGCCCGCTGTAACCTGGGAAATGCTTATATTGCAAAAGGTTTTTGGGACCAGGCCATTTCCGTTCACAGGATTTTTTGAACCGATGTAACAATTTATTTATTGACAACACGGGATTTAAGTTTATAATACTCAGACGATAAAGGCAAACCTCGAGTGATCGGGGGACGCAAAGGAAAGGGTCTTTAATACGCTTACATAGATATGTACCGGAAATAAATATACGCACGCAAAGCTCAAGCACTAAGTTTTAAAGATAGCCTTACTGCCGAAGATGTTCCAGATGAATATTTTCACAGTAGGGCTTTTTTTATTTCCAGGAAATTTGCTTAAGGCGCATTCTATGTATAGAAAAATAGTATCCCTATTCTTACGGAACCCGAAAAGGAATTCTGGGGATGAAACCGATTATACATGTGAAAGGATTGTCCGATGTCTTTCCCTCTCCATGATTGTGGTTGCATCAGGTTTGTGTATTTCTATCCCTTTTTTTTCATGTATAAAGATTGAAGGGATGAAAAGATTTGCAGGTTTTGATAGTCCTCGTTACATGCAAAACCTTGGGCAACTCTGTCGTACCGATGCAGGTGCGCGGCCATGGGAATATATTGTCATTCATCATAGCGCCACGGTAAAGGGCAATGCAGCCCGATTTGATCATTATCACCGGAAAAACAGAAAATGGGAATATGGCCTCGCTTATCATTTTGTGATTGGGAACGGGTCTTTTTCCGAAGACGGTGAGATTGAGGTTGGTGAACGATGGAAAAAGCAAATCCACGGTGCACATACGGCAAATATGGCGTGCAATCGCGTAGCAATTGGGATTTGTCTGGTGGGTGACTTCGAGAATGGTGGCCCCCCGACGGAAAACCAGCTCGAATCATTGGTCAGCCTTATTCAATATCTTTCCAGAAAATACAAGATTGCTTCATCCAACATATTACAACACAAACAGGTACATCAGAAATGTACTGCCTGCCCTGGCAAAAATTTTCCATTCGCAGAGCTTAAAACAAGATTATTGCAGATAGCGTCAAAGGGAAGCGGGCATGTTCAAGAATTGTAGTAGACTTCATTATTTAGTTTGTGCCTTTGAGAGTGCTGATTTGATCTCCTCAATAGACAAACCATAAGGTTTCCCATATTCTTGCAATTTTTTGTCATATGAATAATGTCGGGCAGCCACAAATCCTAATCCTCCTCCCTGGAAATATTCATATACCATGATAGTTTCTTCTGCTGTGTCTACAAGGTAAAACGGCTGCCTGTTACCTTGTCTTTCCCCTACGACACCAAAGACATGTTGTGCATTCCCATCTCCTTGTGCGATGACATAATTTGCCGTATTCTTAAAGATCAAGGTCATGAGTAGCAAGGCAATAATAACGAGTAAGAAGGTATTCATGCTATCTATTTTATGCATAAGGTCCTCCATGTCCGATTGGATATTTTGTTTGTCAAACTGAAACGAAACCCGTTACTTCTTTTTATTCTTTGAATTTGTTATGATAAATTTTTTATTCGACAGGCTAAGGAAATTTGCTTCTTGCTCTTCCCTGATGAGAATTGTAGGTCTTAAAAGGATAACCAAATTTGATTTTTCGTTAGTTTTCTGGTTACGAGTGAATAATAGTTTTAAGATAGGAATCTTGGATAATATCGGGACACCGGTTGTCAGGTTTTCTTTGGTGATAGAACCTAATCCGCCAATCATCAGTGTTCCTTTGTCAGGCACACAGACCGTTACGGATACCTGAGAAACATTTATTTGAGGTAATTGAACAGTCTGTTCCGGCGGTATAACAGTTGTGCCCTGACTAGTACCTCCAACGGTAACATCTGTGGTCAATCCACTAAAAGTAAACGTGTCTATTTGTTCAACTTGAAACACGGAAGGGGTTACTTCCAGATAAATGTACTTTCTGTCCGCAGACACAACAGGTCTTACGTCAAAGGTGGTTCCCTGTGGTATCGTACCAATAACAGGAGTCACGACACCCTCAGAGACTGAGGTGCTTTGAACAAAATTAATGGTTTTAACGACGGCAATGTTTCCACGCTGGGTGTTGGAAAGGGTTATTCTGGGTGATGTGAGTATCTCAGAGTCTTTGCTTTCCTGAATGGCACGTAAAAAACCAATTAACATAGAATTATTTAGGATGGAATAATTGAGGCTGAGTCCGGTAACGGCTTCCCCGCTTAGGTTTCCACTAATGTTACCGGCGCCGGTATCGATAGATGTATCATCGCTAAAAAATTTAGAGAAGTCGTTTCCGATATCCTCCAGAAATTTATCCGTAACCGAAATAAAACGAGCCTCGATGCTCACCTGGAGGTTTTGTGACGATCGTAAAGAGGCCAATAGGTCCTCAATTTGTTTATGGACATATTTACTGTTGACGACCACAATGTCTCCAGGCTGACCCATCCTGGCAATGATGCTCCCTTCACCCTGACCAGGAATATTAATTTGTCGCTGCCCACCAGCAGTGGAAACGCCAATAACACTGGCGCGGGATGACCACGATGAGGGTTCTATTGTGGTAACAATCAGTTCTATCAAATCTAATACTCGTTCCGATGAGTCTTTTACTTTAACAATCTCTCCTTTTTTTACACCCATGCCACCACCATATTGAGTGCTGGCGGCCGCTGTAATATCAAATTCAAGGGGTTCCTTATCGTCCATATTTATTAAAATATCTCTCACATCGTAAACACGCATCTCCATTTTTTGTTTATAAATATGTATAATATCACCCTCAATTACATATTCATGATTTTTTGGTAAGAGATATTTCAGGGCGGTCCTTAACGGCACATCCTTAAGCTTTAATGAAACTGAGGCATTTCCTGCCTCTGGATCGATGATCATGTTAATCATTGTTTTTTCTCTTATAAAGGCAACGATGTCCTTTAATGGGGTGTCTAAAAATTCGAACGAAATGATCGTATTCAGGGCATCCTCAATGACTTTTGGGACAGACTCAATAACGGGATTTGGAATGAGCCGAAGTTGCTCTGTCTTTCTTTTATTTTCCTCTACAATTTTATCCAACTCTGGAAGTGTGCGTCTTGAAATATCTTTCCAGTGACTTTTTTCAGGAAACCGTAACGTGTCTTGATAGGGAATAGCTGCCTCTCTGAGGTATTCATGGCTTTTTAATTTTTCCTGCGTGTGCGTTGCTTTTAGATTCATGGTGAAATTTTTGTGTTTCATATCGTTTGTTTTTTCTTTAAGGTACAATGCCTCGCTATTGTCAGGGTCCGAAGCAAGTATTGAATCGGTTATTTCGACCGCATCATCATATCGCTTCTCTTTGATAGCGGTGTATGCGTCTTGCAGGGAAGATTCCGGATATTTATCTGCGGGAGACGGGGCAGCCGTTTCGGTAAGTGCGCTGGTTTTGTCCTCTGTTGCAGACGCGGTTTTTCCCCCTTCAAAAAGCATTCTGGACTCTTTCAGCAATGTTTGCGCTTCTGCGTTATCAGGTTCCAGCAAAATGGCTAATTCCAGTGAGTCAATGGCTTTTGCGTAGTCCTTCAGTCCAAAGTATACTTTGGCAGTCCTCAGATAATAATTATTTACGGGAGGAGATTCCGCTTCTGAGGTATCTTTGTTTTGTGCCAGGGGTTGATCCGGTACAAGGAAGGATAAACATATACTCAAAATAATGATTGAGATTGGGGTAGAGATGCTTTTCATGTAAGCCCCTTTTTAAAAAAGGTATTGTTAGTTAGCCGAAGCGGCATTTGCTAATGAATGAATCGTAACCGTTTCTGTTCCCAAATTTACTAATTCTCCTATCCACAAATCAAAGGACTCCTCTTTTTTATTTTCAAATACAATCTTTGAGGTTGAAATCATGTATCTTTCTTCCATCAGAGAGGTGCCGAGAAATTCACCCTTTTCATTCCGTAAGACGGTAGTTTTCCTCATGATGAGTGGCTTTTGTGCAAAAGGAATAATCTCTATCAATGTACAACGTGTATCAAAATCCACGTCTTCTTTCCCAATAGTTTTTTCCCTGCCAATTGTTTCTCCTCTTTCCACGGTAAAACTTTCTGTCCACCATTTTTCTTTATAGAATTTCCTGACTTGAATCAATGCCATATCAGTGGTTCCTCCTTTCAGGATAAATTCTGTAGTTCCTGGGGCAGTAATCTCCGAACGCTGAAAGGCTTGTAATTCCGGTCTTTTTAATAAATCCCTTGTCGTGATATCTGAGATTGTTTTCCCCGTTGTGAATTTGCTGAAGATATGGGATCGTTGTAAAAGATTGGCAGCAGGAGGAGTTGTAAGACGCGATTCTAACTGTGCAGCGGTTTTAAGTTCTTTATCTATAGCAGGTGGTGTGCTTGTTTTGAGTTTCGTGTCAATTGCACTCGATAATGATAGCAATTTTGTATCGATCCTGTGCATCTCTAAATTTGAGGTAATAAAGGTATGAATTATTATATAAATGAGATACCCAATGGAAGCGACAAGCACAAGTTTTTCACCATGGTTAAAGGTAAAGTTTTTAATATCCATGATTAAATTCTGATATGTAAAAGTGCTATTCTTATGCTTTGTAATCAATGACATAGGCATCAATCGTGATATCAATAATAGGATTGGATACGTGGTTGTTCGTATCCTTATTTAGAGCGCCTTCATTTTCCGGCAAACGGCCGGAATTCGTAACTTTGTCGGCACATAAAGCGATAATATTCTCAATAACAAATGGGATGTCCGACTTCAAAATATTGTGCAATAAAAATTGGATACGATCCGCCTCCAATTCAACCTTGATGGTAACCGGTATAACAGTGTAAAGCTCTGCAAAGGAAGGGTCGTAAGTATATGGCGATTCCCGGAAGGTAATCTTCCCGAGTTTTATAATTCCGGTATTGTTCAGGGCAATATTGACAATCGCTTCCAGTATCCAGAACCTCTTTTGTGCAGGCAGGATTGTATCCCATGTCGGGATGTCCGGTCCCCAGTTTTGAAATGGCAGGTCGCTTTCATTCACGGCAATATTATTTGCCTTTAATTTTGTTAACAACTCAGAGACCCTTTTAACATATTCGTTCTTCCAGAGTACTTCGTCTTCAATTTTTATCAGACCTTTTCCGGGGTCTTCCCGTGAAAAAATTGTTTCCAGTCGTCCGTCTCTTTCTTTAAGAAAGGACTTGCACTTTCCAAGCTCCTTATCATAAAGGTCTGACTCTTGTCTTATTGATGCGATCCATGACTCATTATAAAGGTCTTTTTTTAGAGCGTATCTCTCCAAAGCGGTTAATAAATCTTCGATGTCTTTGCAAGTCTTTGCATATTGATTTGATAATGGGGACATACATACAAACAAGAAAATCAAAAAGACGAAAAAGACAATGCCAAAGACTATCCAAAAACCCTGCGCCCCGGCAAAAATGCCTGAAGATATTTTTCTAAGTTTTAAGAAGTTCATACCTCTGCCGATATTCATGATTTTTTGAGTGGTGTTGAAGTTCCATTGGCTAATGACAATGAAGTTTCCTCGAATTGGATTTCATCTCTGGACTTTACAATCCATCGTATCTCAAAACTGATATAACTTTCACCGCCATTTTTATGATCGACTTGCCGGGACGAGCCTGGGACGATTTCCACATTTTTGAATGCAGGGACTTTTTGATCAAAAACGGTTAAGTTTTGAATAGGTTTTAAGATACGTTCTTCTATAAAACGCATACTCGGTTCCTTGCTTTCTCCTTTGATCCCCATAAGGAGTAATTTTGAGGAAGTATCAGGTTTTGTGGGATAGATCGTTTTTTTGATCGGGGAAGAACCTGGTGATAGTTTGGTCACACCTTCAGTTTTCATGGTATCTGCAGCTATCCATGCGGACTGGATACTGGTTATAGACACATTGTCAGGCATCAGGGAGAGTAATTTGTTCAGTACTTCCATCCAAATAAATCTGGAAGAATCGACGGAGGAAACAAGGTCGAGCGCTGACTTGTTTGCTTGTGCAAGGTTTTCGGTATTTTTATACTTCCTTTCGAGGTCTTTTATATTTTGTAATACCATTTGATGCTGGTTGTTGGAATGATGAAGATGCGCGATTCGGGTGTGCAATCCACAATATTGAATGGTGAATGACAGGGCTAAGCAGCCGAGAGTGACTATGGCGTAAGGTTTCTTCTTTGCCATCACTGCGGCTTTGATGAGTTCCCGGGGTAATAGGTTTATCTTTATTCTGCCTGATCCGATGCCCTGGAGTGCAAGTCCCAAGGCAACGCCCAAATGCAGCACGTTTTCGTTGAAATTGGCAGGCTGAACGTTGCCGGATAATTTCAAATTGTTTACGGTATTGAGAATTTTCACCTCATAGGCAAAATTTTCGGTGATAAATTTCACGTTGAGCGGGTCTTTAAATTTATTTCCCATGAGTAAAATGGTTTTGAAATTAACCGCCTCTTTCGTTAAAGATTTGTAATATTCCATCGATCTCTGGATTTCTTTAACAAGATCGGCATCTATCGCGGAGATCGGGATGCTTCTCAGCCAAAAATATGAATCGTCAACGATAATCAAGTCAGTATTTTCTGTTTCTGAATTTATGATAATGGTCAAGCCGTCAATTTGTTGATCAAAAGAAATGAAGTTGGAAAGAGCCAGGGGCGAGGCTTGAATTGCCGTTAACTTAGACTCCAGGGGGGAGGTATTTGTCAATAACTGGTCAAGTGTCGCTCTTTTAGACGCAAACAGCCCAATCTCCGCACCTTCCGTACCTGGTACCCGTTCAATTAATTGTTGGTAATCCCATATAATGTCTTTGAGGTCAAAGGGAATTTGTTGTTTTGCCTCATAATTGACAATATCTTTTAATTGTTTCTTGCTTACAGGAGGGATTATAGTGAATCTGGATAATACGAATTGACCTGGGATAGAAATCAATACATTATCAGTCTTGGCAATGTTGTGTTTTGCCAAAAAAGTTTGAACAGCCTCTTTAATGCAGGGAGACGGTAAGAAGTTCACATCGCGAGGATGGGTGGAATATTCAATGATATCCATATCGGTAATCAATAATCCATCCGTGGTTTGTGTAATTTTTACTGCCTTTAAAGCGTGACCACCGATATCCAGACCCCAAGCAGTCTTTGTCCTGTATTGCATCAGGGTGCGCCTTACTTTCTGGATGCTAAAGTTGCGTACTCGGGATGAAATGTGCAAATGACGGTATTTCATTTACCTTGTTTCTTTCGATAAGGATTTATTTTGAGTAAGATATTCAATGACCTCTTCTGAAAGTTTCGTCGTCTCGGACTCTGCGCTGGCATGAATCCAGTGAATATTCGAAAAACTTCTGAACCACGTCATCTGCCTTTTTGCAAAGCGGCGTGTCCTTTGTTTAATTTCACTGGTAACCTCTGAAAGTGTATACTTTCCCCTGAGAAAATCGATAACCTCTTTGTAACCAAGCGCCTGAGAAGCTTGTTTGCTTAATCCCAAGGGATTGCTTAACAATGTTCGGACTTCGTCCACAAGGCCGCGCACAAACATACGATCTACACGTGTTTCTATGCGTTTGTATAAAATGTCACGATCGTAATCGATTGCAACGGGTGTGCAATGATGGTTCGGATTTTTATGGCCAAATTGAGTTTGAAACGATGAGATGCGATGTCCGGTTGTTTTAAAAACCTCAAGCGCCCTGATGACCCTCTTTTGATCATTGAAATGTAACTTAGCGGCTGTTTCAGGGTCAACCTCGGCAAGCATTTTATGCAGGTAATTTGGGCCTTTTTCCACGGCAATAGACCTTAAGTAATCCCGATATTCCCAATCTGCAGGTGGGCCTTCAAACAATCCATCCATAATGGCTTTTAAATAAAGAGCAGTCCCGCCCACAACGATGAAGAGTTTCCCTTGTTGATAGAGACTTTGTGCAACAACTTCAAAATCTTTCACATACTGACCTACGCTGTATTCCTGCCAGGGTTCCACAATGTCGATTAAATGATGTGGAATTTTGCTCCTTACGGCAAGAGAAGGTTTCTCTGTGCCAATATCCATACCCCGATATACAAGCATGGAATCGGCAGAGACAACCTCGGCATTGATATTTTCAGCAATTTTTAAGCCAATGTCTGTCTTTCCGCTTGCCGTGGGGCCTGTAAGTATCCAAATTGGTAGAGGCATGGGTATGTTTTGGATAGGGTATATTTTGGATATAATTGAAAAAATGTATACTTTTATGACGTGAATGTATAAAAAATCAACGGCTTGATTATACAATATAATTTAAAATAAGCAAAATAAACGCATCTTATTGAAAATGACAATGTTAAAACCTTATCTACCATAGGTAGCGTATGTTATTCCGTTTTTATCCAGAGTGAATGTTATAGCCCCTTTCCGATGCGTCTGAAAAACTTCGATATGGTGTTTTTGCAAGATGTCGAACGTCTTGTGTGAAAAAATACCTTCACTCGAATTGATGAAGGCGTATCTGGGTAGTACAGCATTCATAAACACCGCCATGTTGTTTATGAATGAACCATGATGAGGCACCTGGACGATAGTAGCCCTGATTTCTGGAGATTTTGACAAGAGTAATTCAATTCCTCGTTCCTCGATGTCGGCACAGAGAAGGATGGAATGTCCAAGGTATTCAATTTTTAAAACACAAGAATTGTCATTTGTTGCGCCCACTGCAAAGGCAAATGATGGTGGATTTAATATCTTTACAACCGCAGGTTCAAACCCCATTAAAACCTCACCATAAGAGAGTGCTGCGGTACGAATGTTTTTTTTGTCGAGAGCGGTGAGTATTCTTTGCCCTGCTTCTGATGAAAACAGATGCGACTGTGAATAAACGGAATTTACCGTGAATCTTTCGATAACAGATGGCAAACCGTTAAAGTGGTCTTCATGCTCGTGGGAAAGGATTACAAGATCAATCTTTTTAATACGCTGATTCCATAAAAATGGAGCTACAATATTTTTCCCTATATCGTAATTCTGCCATGAGCCCACATCGTATAAGATGTTTTTCCTGTTGGGGAATTGAATAAGTATAGCACTTCCGTGGCCTACGTCTAAGCAGGTGATCGTTAAAGAACGATGGGGCAGTTTAAGTATGCTTGAAAAAGCGAAAATATTAGCGCTAAGCAGGCCAAAAATTGCAATTCTGACCGGATCTATTGATACATAGTTGCGATAAAGAACCAGGAGGGTGAATAGATAATATACCACGATCTCTGTCGGTGAAGGCCCGATGATGTAGAAGCTGGAATACGGTAACGATGCAAGGTTTGAAACAAGGGATTCTAACACAATATCTGTATTGGATGCCAACCATGCAGAAACGGCCGCCAGGGGAGGACATATCGTTCCGAGTGTTAATAATATAATACCACAAACAATGATGATCCAGAATAGTGGGAACACGATGATGTTGATGATAGAGATAAATGGTGTAAAAAGGTGAAAATAATGGGCCGTAAGGGGAAAGGTTGCCAACCATGCAGCAAGGGAAACACAGAAGGATTTGCGGAGATATTTTTTTAAAAAAAAGAACCGCCCCCGTTCCTCCTTTGCTTGTAATTTTTCTATGAGTAAGGCCGTTTTGAACAGGACGCCTTCAATCCTCGATGTTCCATAGACGATGCCCATCGTTGCCAGTACCGATAACTGAAATCCGATATTAAAAAGATCGGATGGGTTTCTGACAAGGATAAAAAATATGGCGGTAAAGATACCGCTGGTGATGTCCCATTGCCTTCGCACCAAAAAACTACTGAAGAAAACAACAGCCATTATGCTGGCGCGGAGTACGGGTGGGTTAAGTCCAGTTAAAAGGGTATATAAGACAACGATGCTTATGATGATGAGTGTTGATAACGTTTGATTTATTCCCAGGAAGCGCAGTGGCAACAATGCGGTAAAGACTACAATCCCTACATTAAAACCACTGATAGCAATGAAGTGAATGATACCTGTCTTCATAAAGTTGTCGATTGTTTCGCTCGGGAGATCAACCCTGTTCCCTAATAACATGCTGCTGATCAGCGGGGCGCTGCCGCTAAAAGTATGTGTGTAAATGGTATTGTTTAATGAATTATGTAAAGCATATACGAAACGATATATCCAATTATTATGATATGACTCTCTGACCTGTATGTTGTGTGTATTGACAATGGTCATTAAACAGCGGACAGACGGCATCTGTCTTTGCAAGTAGCTTTTGTAATCGAATTCACCCGGATTGCCGGGAGGTTTAGGAAGAAATGCATACCCGAAAAGTGTCACTCTTTGTCCGTAGACTAACTTATTTACAATAGGTAACGTATCGTTTGCCTTCAAAATTTCCTCTTCTGATAGATATACATTTACTTTCATAATACCGGATATGTTTTTCCATCCCGATACGGTTTCTATCCCTTCAACACGGATTATAAAAGAGATTTTGTAATGAGATTTCCTTGAAAGCCGTCCTGATTTGAACTGAAGGAGTCGTTTATTCAAGGTGTCTTCATCAAAAATAACAGGTGGATTTATAATTATTCCTGTAATGCGTTGTACGGATTTATTAGTGGCTAGAACGTGTTCAATACGGTTCGTCCGGGGATAATCAGTCCGGCATTCATAGTATGCCATCGATATCACAATAAAAAAGATGGACATGCATGGCAGCAAGAATATTCTGAACTTGTGTGAACAAAAAGACAGAAGGCAGAGCGTCCATAATAAGAGGCATGTCCCGAGTGTAAAATACATGGGGATATTTGTGTGCGACCCCACGTATATGCCGCATATAAGCAAAAGGGCAATAAAAACAATAGGGCGTTGCATAATTCACTGTTTGTACATGTTTGTAACACCCACCGTATTTCCTGACTCCTCAAAAGGCTAAACATTCCTCATTGGCAGGGAGACAGGAAAAATACAGCGAATTGTGTTCCAGTTTGCGCGAGTGTTACACTTCCATTTATCAGGGCGATTTTTCCGACGTTATTTCCTCAGTATTGTAATAAATCGTCAGAAATATTATAATTTGCTTCATTAAACATGCCGCGCGGGATTTATCCCGCATAAGCTACATAAAATGGTGCGCTACGATAGAACAAAAGCTGTCACCGAAGGCCTGAATTTATGTTAGGGATTTCATTTGTTTTTCATTAAACCCGAATAGCCCTCCCCTTGCCCCTTCCAGGAGGGGAATCAGAGAAGTCCCCTTCCGGGAGGAGATTCAGGGGTGAGTAAAAAAATCGTTGGGTTTTCCCTTTTAAAACCCAATTTACTACGAATGCAATTCTTAATCGTCTCAGAAAGGCAGTAAAATATGGGAAGTTTGGAAGGGGTACGTGTCCTGATAACCTCCGGACCAACAAGAGGTTATATAGACGCCGTAAGATATATTAGTAATAAATCATCAGGTAGGTTGGGGACTATGATTGCGACTAAGCTCTTGAAAAACGGTGCTTATGTGACGTTTGTTTACGGGGTGGGCAGCTGTTTTCCGGATATTACTTTATTAGAAAAAGATTGTGCCTGCCGACTTGCACTTATTGAGATAGAAACAATGGATGACTTACTAACCACGCTTCAAGAAAAAATGAAAGACAATGTGTTCGATGCCATTGTGCATGCTATGGCGGTGCTTGATTATACCCCTGAGAAACAGGGTGATGGTAAAATACCTTCAAAGAAAGACAAACTGGTAGTAACCTTTGTAAAGACGCCCAAGGTGATAAAATTGATAAGAAAGTTATGGCCACATGCTTTTTTAATAGGGTTTAAATTAGAGGTGGGATTATCACGAGATGCGCTTATCGAAAGGGCATGCGTATCCCTGATAGAAAACGGCGCGGATTTAGTTGTTGCCAACAATCAGAATGAAATTATGGGAGAGAAGCACAGGGCTTACTTAATTAATTCACATAAAAAGGTCGAATCAAGATGTGAGACCAGGCAAGATATAGCGGAAAATCTGATGAATATAATATTAAAGCAATCGGTAACTATTCAGACATCAAGGCGTGAAGAAAAGGAATAAAAAGATAGGATGCTTATTTCTTTGTGTCTTGATGGTCGAATAGCAATAAAAAACCTCCCGGAACTGTGGGTCAGTCCAACAAAAATGTCCTTAATCGGTCGCGATAGGATAAATCAATATCGTTTTGAGTCTCATGATAAATGTTGATTTATTCCTGGATAAAAGGTATGATAATACCGTTGTATAAATGCCTTCTTTTTTGCAAGTTTTTTGATAACCTCCTTTTTCCAATTACATTTTAACTTTGTCCTGATAAAAATACTTAATGAACAGTCTTTATCGGGCAGATTTGCATGTCCATTCAAACTTTTCTGATAAGCCATCTTTTTGGGCAATAAGGAAATTAAATTGCCCGGAAAGCTATACATCCCCTGAATTCATATACAATACGGCAAAGAAGATGGGGATGGATTATGTCACCATAACGGACCATGATACTATTAATGGAGTCCTTGAAATAGCCCACCTGCCAGGGGTATTTATCAGTGCTGAGGTCAACACCTATTTTCCTGAGAATGGCTGCAAGATACACGTTATTGCGCTTGATATATCAGAAGATATATTTAAAGAGATAATGGGCTTAAGGAAAAATGTTTATGAGTTGGTGGCATACCTTCGTAAGGCCGGTATGGTCCATTTCATTGCGCATCCTTTATTTGACCTGAATGGAAGGCTTAGTGTAGCAACGATAGAGAAGATGTTGTTGTTGTTTAATGTGTTTGAAGTAAAGAACGGGATAAGGGCTGAGCGATTCAATAAATTAATAAAAGACATAATATCTTCGTTAACTAAAGAGAAGTTAGATGCCTTATCAGACAAGCATAATATAACCCCTTATGGAGGTACGCCATGGAAAAAGGCTGTAGTGGGTGGTTCAGACGACCACAGTGGTTTTTTTATTGCCAGGTCATATACTGCATCTCCGGAGGGAAGGACATTAAAAGACTTCATATCCTCCGTAAGAGAATGTAAGACGTGGGCGGCGGGGAAAGACGGAGATCCGTTGACCCTTGCTCACAATATATATGGAATCGGGTATAGATTTTACAGAGAGCGCATAGATTCCGGCAAAAACAACTCAATGCCTTTTGTCAATTCTCTTTTGAGCAGATTCTTTAAAATAAAACCGGAAAAAATCTCTTTAGGTGAAAAGATTAAGCTCTTCATCAGGAAAAACATGCCCGCGACTCGTAACAATTACCATGGTAAAACCTTTGAGGAAATACTGGACAGGGAAGCCGAAAGATTGATTAACGATCAGGAACTTCTCGGGAGGTTTAATGCCGAAGACAGAAACAGAAGTATATTTGCAGTAATAAGTCATCTTGCGAACAGGATGGTTTATATTTATGCAAATCAGCTTATGAAGTTGTCTTTCGGTAATGGTATTTTCCAGACAGTTCAGTCACTGGGTACCCTTGGTATTATCCATTTTCTTACTTCGCCATATTATGTCACCCACTATTATCAGCATAGAAGCAAAAGATTGATGAAAGAATTAAAAGTAAGCTTCATGTTGCCGGACAGTGATAACCACGCGGGGAAAATTGCCATTTTCACAGATACCGTCAATGAAATAAACGGGGTCGCTGTGGCAATAAAAAGACTTAGAGAAACTGCAAAAAACAGAGGTATTGACTTGACGGTAATAACATGTAGCAACGAAGAAACGTCATTTAAAGACGGAATAAAGAATTTTAAATCTGTTGGAGACTTTGCACTGCCTGAATATCCTGAATTAAAACTGCACTTTCCACCAATACTGGATGTGATTGATTATGTTGAGAGGGAGGGGTTCACAAGGATACAGGCAAGCACGCCCGGCACCCTTGGTTTATTGGCGATTTCCATTGCAAAACTGATGGACATCCCAATCTCTGCCACGTATTACACGGATATACCTCAATACGTAATGAGTCTTACCAATGATGTGTTTCTTGAGAATACAGCATGGAACTATATGGTCTGGTTTTACAATCAGATGGAAAATATCTTGGTTCCATCAAAAAGCACGCAGGATCAAATTATTGAAAAAGGTCTTCCCCCTGAAAAGATAAGACTTCTGCCGAAATGGGTTGATATTGAAATCTTTTGTCCTCAAAGGAGGAATCCTCGCATATGGGATAAATACAATATGGACGGAGAGGTGAAATTCCTTTATGTTGGGCGGCTCTCGAAGGAAAAGAATCTTGGGCTTTTAGCCGATGCCTTTATCAACATAATAAAGGCAGGTTTCCGCAGCTATCTGGTTATCGTGGGGGACGGACCTTATAGGGACAATCTTGAAAACAAATTAGAGGGATATCCCGTTCTATTTACCGGTTTTCTTATCGGCGAAGAACTTTCCACATTATATGCCTCATCGGATGTCTTTGTCTTTCCCAGCGCTACCGATACCTATGGCAATGTTGTCCTCGAGGCACAGGCATCAGGGCTTCCTGTTGTTGTATCTGATGAAGGTGGGCCAAAGGAATTAATGATCCACAATGAGACGGGTTACGTGGTCAAAGCAAACGACCGAACGGCATTGGTAAATACCCTGGTGTCTTTAATAAAGAACAGGGAAAAAATCAAAATCATGGGAGAAAGGGCAAGGCACTTTGCAGAGACGCATGCTACAAGCCCGGAAGATATGTGCCTCGCCACGTTGCGTTCATAGTTTGTAATTGTTCAAAGATTCTTCCAGACAATATAATCAACTCCTCCAGGGGATAATTCCCGGGCAGTATGCCACAGGGCATAAATATTTTGTCATTAAGTGGATTCTCAGGTAATACAAGACTTCCAAGCCAAATCATAACGCAGCATAGCCGCAACCAAATCCCCCTTGATAAAGGGGATGAGAGGGTTGTCAAAAAACTTGCAAATAAAGAAAGATATCTTATTGTAAGGAGCGCCGAGCTGTTAAAAGATGATAAAAGCTCATGGTGTTGATAATCTTTTCCGACTCGTTCGTGTTAGGAATGATATGCCAGAATTTACGGTATGCAACATTTGTACACATCCAGGAAAATTTGAAAATGCTTTAGAAGTAAAAGAGATACGTTCCAATGTACGAAAATTTAAGCACGAAAAATTCACTGTATGGCGTTGCCTGAATTGCGGCTCCTTGCATTCCAGGGAGGCTATTGATCTTGACTATTACTACGTACATTACCCCATAAAGAACCATATCATGAATTATGCGACTCACAAGTCTTACCGCAATCGGCTTCGATTATTACAAAAACACGGATTAAAAAAAGGGCACGCGATTCTTGATTTCGGTTGCGGTCAGGGTCTGTTTGTTTCGTTTTTACTTCAGTGCGGATACAACGCTTCTGGTTATGACTCCTATGTCGAAAGGTATTCTGATAGAAAAGTATTAAACGTTGTTTATGATGTTGTTACCTCATACGATGTAATAGAACACGCCAAACAGCCGGTTGAATTTTTTGAGCAACTTGTCTGTTGTATACAGCGGGGAGGGTTGTTGGCTGTCGGGACCCCTGCTGCCGACAAAATTGATCTGTCTGATCCTGAGAGATTTTCTATGGAACTACATCAACCCTATCATCGCCATATACTTTCGGAGAGAGCCTTATTAAACCTTGGGGTACATGCTGGATTGGACGTCATAAAGGTTTACCACCGCTTTTATTTTGACACATTATACCCAATGGTGAATACCAGGTTTCTTAAGACCTATGTTTATTGTGCCGGTAATTTTATTGACGTTGTCTTTGAAGAACCTCGTTTGAAATGTTTGTTTACTTCGCCACAACTACTATTTTATGCACTTGCCGGCTACTTCTTTCCGCCGTCAGGAAATATCACAGTTTTCTTCCGCAAGAGACGCCCGGCAAGCCGATGAAGGTCGATAGCGTTCTGCGGGTGCAACTGCCATGTTATTGTTGAGGATTATTTATCGCCCCCTTTTATTTCCCCTGGTTTCTCATGAGGAATTTTACGGCAGATTGCTTAACGCAATGACGCTGCATCAGAACTGGTAGCTCAATCCGATAAAAAATGTCCTTCCAGGTCTGGGGAGATCTTCTGGAATGGAAATGGGTCCTGGATCACTATAGTCCTTATCAAGCAGGTTAAACACCGTTCCCTGTACTTCCATGGTTTTAAAGAATTCTTTTGCGATAACAGAAAGGTTGAGCAGGGCGTAAGCAGGCAAGTCGTCCCTTGTGTCTCCAGCTTCCCTGGAACGCCTTCCACTGACAAAGGTATTCAGATTGGTATTAATATACTTCCAATAGCGTACATTTACACCGAAGTTGCCCTTGTGTTCTGCAACGAATGGCAGGTCGTTTCCGTCTTCATCTTCTGAATGCTGAAAAGAATAATTCATAAAGATGTAATTATCTTTGACTATATTTATTCTGGTCTCTATCTCAACGCCTTGAACTCGTGCATTCCCAAAGTTTGCATACTGTCTAATATTTTGATTTGATTCCAGGGCGCGGAGGACAATAAGATCATTAATATCATTATAGAAATAATTAATACTGCTCGTAACATGCTTGTTAAACCGGTAGCTTAATCCAATCTCATAGGTTTTAATTTTTTCCGGGTCTAAGTCCTCGTTTCCCAAAATTGCAGGATTGTTGTCGGTAAAAAGCTCAACGAAATTGGGAGCGCGGAATGCTTCTCCATAAAGCAGTTTTAGAGACGCATCCTTCATGAACGCCCATGTTAAGCCTGCCCGGGGGCTGGTCTGTCCGGCAAAATCACTGTATTGGTCGTGTCGTACCCCTAATGTCAGGTTTACAGTATCGGTAATGTCCCAAGTATCTTGCATATAAACTGCCCATATCCTTCGTGTGGCTTCTTTAATGAAGTCGGGAGATTCTGAAAAATCTTTTGGGGCCAGCGTTTCTGTATCAAAGTTACTTGAAAAACGGACGTTGGTTTGATTGATTAAACGATATTCGAAACCCAATGTAAGCGTGTTTTTTTCGGACAATTTATAATCAAAGGGAATTTCTGTGCCGGCTATCTTTTGAGTTACTTTAGCATTACCGATAACGCCATCTGGATACGTTACAAAGTCAGGTATGCCATCTCCGTTTATGTCCCCCAAAGGCACTGTTGTTCCCTCAGGAAATGATTCAATGAAATAGTTATTGTCGAATTGATCGTAATAGATCCTTGGCCTTAGGACAAGGTTTTCGTTAACAGTTTTTTTATACCCTGTTTCGACAAAAACGTAGTTGCTTTCCAAATCGGATTCGTCGTTTAGAGCAAATTGTGGACCGGTAAAAGGGCCTTCGTTTTTATTAATGTACAGTCCCTCAACGTAAAAATCTTTGTAAGTCACTCTGAGATTCAAGTCATATTCCTGCCTGTCATCTTGTACCTTGCCTGGTGCCTGTGAAAAGGGGGCAGGCGAGAGGGAGTCTTCTTCCACAATACCATCGAAGCCGGTGGTCTGCCTGTAGTGTGCCATGCCGGAGACGTTGACCTTGCCGCAAGTCTTGCCAAATACGGCATTTTCCTCATAGGTGTTAAAACTCCCATAACCACTGCTTACTCTCACACCGTCAATGTCCTTCGCATCTTTCGTCATAATATTGATAGTTGCCGAAAATGCATTTTCACCATATACGGCAGAACCCGGCCCCCGGATGATTTCTATCCTTTTTATATTTTCTACCGGAAAATCATCAAACAGGATAAAAGCAGCACCGCCAAAAGGGCTATTTACAAAATGTCCATTGATCATTATCCTTACATGCTCTGAACCTGTAAGACCACGTACCGTGGGAAATGAACCGCCGAAATCACCACTTTTTAAAATTTCAAATCCAGGCACTGTCCTTAAGATTTCCACGAATGTGCGGTATCCGAGATTCTTGATCTCCTCTGCGGTAATCACGGTGACGATGCTTGGCGCCTTGCTGATTGGAGTTTCATGTCTTGTGGCAATAGCTACCGCTTCTTCAGCGCCAAACCAGATAGCCTCTGTTTTTTGCTCTTCTGCAATGGCCAAGTCAATATCAGATGTGTTTTTTCCTTTCGTGTTTGAAAAAGGATCGGTTGCTTGGGTGGTTTCAGCGCCTTTGGCAAGAATTTCGGTTGACGGAAAAGAGGCCAGGCAGATTATGAAAATGTTCAGGCACAGGGAGGATTGAAATAAAAAAAACCTGCTTGTTGTCCTTTTTGTCATGAAAGATAACCACTCGATCTGAATCAGAGCAAAATTTTAACAACCCTCTCGATCCATCCCGGCCAAGAGGGATTTTTGTATGGTTTGCTGTGTTATGAAATAGCATTCCACATGAAAATTTTGGAGAGGTGAAAAGCCATTAGCGACACAATAAGATCGGGCAGTGTGTGAATCGCATGACCCTTACGGTGGTACTCCCCAGAATCATCTCTCGGAGTCGTGAGTGTCCGTACGCACCCATAACAAGGATGTCAAATTTTTCATCTTCGTCGTTACAGAGTTCCAGGATGCCTTTTGCATGATCACCACCTTCTTTTGTGACAGTATTTACCGTAAGTTTATAGTTTTCAAGAAAGGTCTTTGCCTTTGCCAGTGTTTCCACGGCTTCTTCTTTTTTGTCTGCCACGCAGACTACAGTTATCGGCAAGTTCATGGGCTGTGCTATTTCAGCGCCGCTTCGCAGCGCACTGTCTGCGAAAGAGCTTCCGTCATAAGCAATCAGCATCTTGGTGAAGGGTTTGAATTCAGATGGTGTAATAAGTACGGGCTTATGGGTCTGCCGTACAACAAATTCAACATTGGTGCCGAGAAATACATCCTGCCATTCAGCGTGGGTGCCCATCTTACCCATGGAAATCAGGTCGCAGTCATCGGCAGCTTTAATGATCTCACGGCTCACAACCCCTTCCCGTACCTCCCGGCTGTATGGTATCCCAGCCTGGTTACATTTCCCTTCTACCATGTTCAGGGCAGCATCGGCTTGCGATTCCATCATTTCTCTCACGGTTTGATTAAACGTCCCGTAGGGGACCATTCCGCCAATACTTGTTCCGATATCGTGAATCAGTGGGCCGGTCAATACCTTGACGTCTTTAACGAACAGCCCCCGTATACTGGCGTTAAATAGGCGTGATATGCTTATAGCATAATCAGCGGCAGTGAGACTGTTTTCGGAACCGTCTGTGGGAACAAGGATTTTTTTTATCATGAGTGTATGGCCTTTATATCATCCGACCTGTAAAAAATTTTATACTAAAAATGTGATTCTTTTTCTCTGGATACCGTTTCCGATGCCAGAAAACAACGTGATTATTGCTTAACGGCAAGATTTTGTCAAGTTAAAATTGAATAGTTGCAAATATTTAAATTGTCTTTAAATGTCACTTATAGCTGGTATGAATTTTATTGACCGCTTGCTGTTAGTTAAGGTATAATTCCATGAGGGATTTTGGTAAGTCTGTATTTTGCAATTGCTTAAATAATGGGGAAATCCTTGGTATAATGGGTTTGAAACAATGGACAAAGATATCGTTAAAGAAATATTCCTGCTTATCTTTGAGGTCATTAGGGCATTAGGTGAGATGCTTTGGAAGAAGATAAAAGACGTAATAAGTCTGATCTGGTACCGGTTTTTTGAGATGGCGGACGTTACATCAACAGAACAGACAGAAGAACAAGAGTGGGGAGTTACCAATGAAGATAAATGGCCTATTGCTCAAGAAGCATCGCCCGCCAAGCCAGAAACACCTCAACCAGGGATTGAAAGAAAAGAGGTTGTATCTGCTCCGGCAATTCCCGAACTTCCCGATAATTACGGGGATACCCGGATTGTGCTGATGGTGCAAGACCCGGATTGGTTGTTTGCCTATTGGGAGATCCGAAAGGATACGATCGATAGTGTTTTGAATATGCTGGGCGCCCTGGCACATAGTGCAAAGATTGTATTGAGGGTTTATGACGTGACGGATATCATCTTTAACGGCAATAATGCCCACAAATATTTTGATGTTGAAGTAGCGAGCGGGGCGCGAAATTGGTATATTCGTGTGGGCGAGCCGGATAGGTCTTTTTGCGTGGATGTCGGGTTCCTTGCCCCCGATGGAACGTTTCGTATCCTCTTCAGGTCGAATACGGTAAGGACTCCTCGTGCAAGCGTGTCTGAGTTAATTGACGAGAAGTGGATGAGCATTGAGGAGCTTTACGAAAAGATTGGTGTTCCTGCGGGCATTGGCATCAGCGAATCTGTATTTGAACGGGCACACAAGGATTGGCAGGAAGTGCTGAAAGAAGGTGTGTCTTCACCTGAGGCTTCAGGGGGTTTTGCGGTTTCAAAAAAATAATCTATGGAAAAAGGCTACCTGTCATTAATCTTGCATGCGCACCTGCCCTTTGTCCGTCATCCGGAGTACGACGCATTTCTGGAAGAAGACTGGCTCTTTGAGGCGGTTACCGAAACTTACATCCCGCTTATCAATACCTTTGACAATTTAATCGAGGATGGTATAGATTTTCGTATCACCATGTCTTTGACCCCGCCTCTGATTACAATGCTTACCGATGATCTCTTGCAGTTTCGTTGTGTTCGGTATATTGAAAACCGGATTGAACTCGCAGAAAAAGAACTCGAAAGGACAAAACATCAGCCGGAGTTTTACCGGCTCGCGCAAATGTATCACAAGCATTTTACTAATGCACGGTACGTATTTGCAGGAAAATATCATCGAAATATTGTAAACGCCTTTAAAAAATTCCAGGATGCGGGTAAGTTGGAGGTGATTACCTGCGGGGCAACCCATGGTTTTTTGCCCCTGATGAATAACAATGTGAATGCCATGCGTGCCCAAATCCACGTGGCGGTAAACCATTATGAGAAACATTTTGGCAGAAGGCCCCGCGGAATATGGCTTCCTGAGTGTGCTTATGAACCCGGAGCAGATCAGATACTCAAGGAGGCGGGCATTCGTTTTTTTATTACCGAAACACACGGGATTCTCTTTGCTTCTCCGAGACCGAAATATGGTATTTTCGCCCCCATTTTCTGTCCGTCAGGCGTGGCCGTCTTTGGCAGGGATATGGAATCTTCCAAACAGGTCTGGAGCGCCAAGGAAGGATATCCGGGAGATTTTTTCTATCGTGATTTTTATCGCGACGTAGGCTTTGACCTCGATTATGATTATGTAAGACCGTATCTCCACGGGGATGGCAAGCGCTCCAATATCGGCATAAAATACTATCGGATTACCGGCAAGACAGATCACAAGGAACCTTACTTGCCCGACAAGGCTTTGGACAAGGCCGCCGAACATGCAGGAAATTTTATGTTTAACCGGGAGAAACAGGTGGAGTATTTGTCCACGGTAATGGACCGGAAACCCATCGTTGTCGCACCCTATGATGCGGAACTCTTTGGTCACTGGTGGTTTGAGGGTCCTGATTGGATCAACTTCCTCTTCCGGAAGATTGCCTTTGACCAAAAAGCCATATCGCTGATTACTCCGATGGAATATCTTGAAATGTATCCTGTTAACCAGGTGTCCACGCCCTCTCTTTCGAGTTGGGGGTACAAGGGTTACAATGAATATTGGTTGAATGGCAGCAACGATTGGATTTATCGTCACCTTCACAAAGCGGCGGAGCGGATGGTTGAATTGGCAAGGGCATATCCCCACACACACAATTCCTTGCAGAATCGGGCGCTTAACCAGGCAGCGCGGGAACTGTTGCTGGCGCAGAGCAGTGATTGGGCATTTATTATGAAGACCGGCACGATGGTGGAATATGCCATAAAAAGGACGAAAGAACATATCTTCCGTTTTACGAAACTTTACGATGATATTCGATCAAATACGATCGATGCTACGTGGCTCTCTGATATCGAATATAAAGATAATATATTTCCAGACATAGATTACCATATTTATCGATAAGGCAGGATATAATTTCATAGTTTCAGTAAGAGGGGGGTAATAAGAAAGGAATCCTTGAGGTCACAGCCAAAGCCTATAAAATCAGACGTTAAAAAGATTCTTGTGAGGGTCGGTTAAACAGTCGCAAAAGCCATCTGAAAGTTATAAAGATGGGAACAAGTTGTCCGGATACTTCCGAATGGTTAATTATTTTCAATGAAAGGAGCGGTAAATAGAATGAAAGTACCAAGAGAACTTGGGTATGGATCATCACGTAAAAGAGATAAAATTTATGCAGAGAATGATCCATATCTGCCACCAAAGGGGAAGGGATTGGCGGGGGTTGTTATTTGTAAGGATTGTACGGCTGTTTATCATAATAAAAAGTGGTTTCTCGATGCCAAATTGTATGAAGGAAAAAAAAGATTAAAGAATATAAACTGGGTAATCTGCCCCGCATGTAAGAAGACGAAGGAAAATGTTCCTAGCGGTGTTGTAACATTGAAAGGTGATTTTCTGAAGCAGCACAAGCAAGAGATTATGAATCTCATCCACAATGAAGACGTCCGTTCCAAGAAGTATAACCCACTAAAAAGAATTATGAAGATTAATGAAAAGGGTGACGGGATCGAAATATTTACCACCTCAGCCAAACTGGCACAGCGTATCGGGTCTATTTTGTTTAAGGCTTATGATGGAGAAGTTGAATACAAGAAAGATGTAAATGCAAAGTTTATCCGCGTGGAGTGGAGACGGTAATATAATACGTTTAAAATTCTTTAATGAGGGGTCTATGTCATGATTAAAATTGAAAAAATTCTGTTTCCCACAGATTTTTCCGCATGTTCGAAACATGCCTTAAAATACGCTTTGGACATTGCTTTGGAGCGAGGGGCAAAACTATACATCTTGCATGTGATTCCGAAACTGAATATCCCTGTTGGCACCGGTGGATTGACTTTTTCTGTATCCAAACTCTATAGTGATATGGAACGTGAAGCAAAAAAGAATATTTATCGGCTGGTGCCTAAGCGATTTATGGAGAAGATAAAAGTTGAAAATATTATTGTACGGGGAACACCTTTCCTGGAGATCAACAAGGCAGCCAAAAAATACGATATAGACTTAATTACCATTGCTACACATGGACGGACTGGGCTTTCTCATGCGCTTTTGGGGAGTACGGCGGAAAAGGTCGTAAGAACGGCTCCCTGCCCGGTCTTGTGCGTCAGATATCCCGAACGTGAATTTGTGTCGCCGTGAGTTGCATTTGATGTCAAGAATTTTACCTCATCATAAAATTGGCAACAAACACGAAAAAAATGCAAATCGAAAATTTTGATCGGGAATCATGTTATGATTTCAATTAAAAGAATTCTTTTCCCTACAGATTTTTCCGAATGTGCGGAACATGCCTTAAAATACGCAATATCCCTTGCGACCACTCATGAAGCAAAACTATATGTACTGCATGTAATCACGGAATTGAATATTCCTCTTGGATTGGGGGTATCGGCTTACCCATTGTCTGAGATATATGATGACATGGAGAAGGAAGCACAAAAGAAAATACAACACCTGATACCATTGCAATTTCAGGGAAAGGTCGAGGTTGAAAATATTGTCATACGGGGGACTCCTTTTCTGGAAATCATCAGGGCGGCCAAGAAGTATGGCATTGATCTGATCACCATTGCTACACATGGTCGGACGGGACTTTCCCATGCAATTCTTGGGAGTACGGCAGAAAGGGTTGTCGGCATGTCCCCCTGCCCGGTTTTGTGCGTTAAACACCCCGAACATGAATTTGTGTTACCTTAGAAAACGGGTACCAGATCAATCCCCTTCTCCTAATCCCTCCCACCAGGAAAAGGAAAGTACGCATCAATAAAATTGTTAGATTTCCTCTCCCCCTGGATGAGGAATGTGCGGCGGGCTTTTGCGGAAATGAAAATAATTATTGAAAAAACGAAGGGCATGCCTGTTCAACAATCTGCTATTGAGATTGTCGAACGCAAAGGCTTGGGGCATCCGGATACATTGTGCGACCGCGCGGCCGAGGAGTTGAGCATTGCCTTTTCCAAATATTATCTGGAAAAGTTCGGCAGAGTGCTGCATCACAATATTGACAAGTGCCTCCTTGTGGGTGGACGTTCTGAAGTTGATTTTGGAGGAGGTAAAGTGACAACCCCTATGCGCCTGATCATTGTGGGCCGGGCAGTGGAGATAGTGGGAAATGAAAAGGCGCCTTTAGACGTGATTGCCAGGGAAACAACACACAAATGGTTAAAAGAACGATTGAGATTCCTGGAGCCTGAAAAAAATGTCATTGTTGAAACAATAATCAGAACGGGCAGCGCGGATCTGCGGGCGACCTTTGACAGCTCAATTCCGTTGGCGAATGATACCTCAATTGGTGTTGGTTTCTCACCCATGACGGAAACGGAGTCGCTCGTTTATCATACCGAACAATTTTTAAATTCTCCGGAAGTGAAACGAGGGTATCCCATGATTGGCGAGGACATTAAGATTATGGGGATAAGGATTAAAGACCAAATAACCCTTACGATTGCTGCGGCCTTTGTTTCAAGATTCATTTCGTCAAAGGATGAGTATTTTAAAATGAAAACGGCGCTCCTTGAATATATCCGTGACTTTATAAAAAAACGGACAACCCGGGAAGTCGATGTTGTAATCAATGCTGCGGATAATTATAGCAGGGACATTTTTTATCTAACCGTAACGGGTACCAGCGCTGAGTGTGGGGATGACGGTCAAGTGGGTAGAGGAAACAGGGCCAACGGGCTGATTACACCTTGCCGGCCGATGACCCTTGAGGCCACGGCCGGAAAAAATCCTATTACCCATACCGGTAAATTATATAATCTGGTCGCCAGCGAAATAGCCGCAGAGATGACCAGGGATCCTGATATCTCCGGAGCGGAATGCTATCTTGTAAGTCAGATCGGTGTGCCCATTACAGAACCCCAAATTCTCCATGCAAAGATATATTCCCGCCTTGCAAAAAAAGCAGTGGAAAAGAGATGCAGGGACATGATAAGAAGGCACCTTGATCAAATGCCACAACTATGGACCGGGATTTTAGAAAGGCGCTATTCACTGTTTTAGTGAGTACTGGCTTAGAAGTTGAAAATCGTAAGTGTTAAATTCGAAATTCAAAGAGATTACTTTCAACGCAAAACCCGCAACTTTAACTCAGGGAGATTCCGGAATTTCCATGGCAAACCACACTGATTCATTGAGGATTAACCTATGGGCGTCAATCCTGCGGTGAAAGGCACTTTGGTCACCTTTCTTGTAGGAATTACGGAACTCAATATCGATACGGTAGAAATTGTCGGTATAAAAAAAGTCAAAAGTTCTCCGTCGTATCCCGACGTGATTCCCAAACAGATGGTGGTCAAGGCTGAAAAGAGGAACGTAGAATCCAGGGAAGTCGATTTTCTGGTTAAGTTTTGTCCACCGGAGATCGTCATTGTCGAAGCATCTATTGATTTGGAGAATATCTTAGATGAACATGTCTTTGATATTAAACGAAGCCTCATTGTAGAATGCAGGGCTATCTTGCGGGAATATCATTGTGACCCTTTTTTTGACGAAGAGTACAGTGTGTACTGCGTGTCTGATTACCACGGAGACCCGGAAGACATTATTTCAGAATATAAAGAGAGCATTGCAGGGCTTTTGAAAACTGAAAGAATACCTTTAGACGAAGAAGAGATTAATGCAACTCTCAAATTTAACCTTAAATATTCTAAGGATGATATAACGATTGTAGAGTGGGACGGGGCATTTGTTTTTGATCCGCGTGGTGAATTTGCCAGTAATATCGAGCTTTTCGAGATTGCCAATCTTCAGTTATTAAAGTTGAGGATTTTGGAACATGAGTTGGAGGAACGATTGGAAAAGGCTGCACGCCTGTTGCAAAAGGATACCTTAAAGAAAAAACCCTGGCTCAATTCCCGCAAGATCAGACACTCCTTGCGTGAAATTATCCGGATCCGCACAGAATCTATCCAGGAATTTGCAGCCACTGAACGCCATATTAACCTCATTGGGGACTGGTATTCAGCCCGGTTGTTTGGCCTGATGGCAAAAAAATTCCATCTGGAGGCATGGAAGGCCAATATTAACAAGACGCTCGACGCCCTGGAAGATATTTACAGTATGATCGCTGAAAATTTTTCCATGTCCTTTTCTGCCGCGATGGATATTGTTATGACCCTTGGCTGGTTCATTTTATTGGTCGGATACTTCTTGTTGTTCTTTTTAGAGGTATTACAAAAGAGATAATATCTTTCGAAGAGGAGATTGTGGCGTCGTTGGTCATGTTCTAAAATTCAATGTTTATTTCAAAGCTACGGTTATAGAGCGAAGATCACCTTCGCCTTACATTGAGAAAATTGCTAAAGATATAACTTAACTTAAAAGAGGTGAGTTTGTATGAATACAAAGATCGGTTTATTTTTTGCAGCATGTTTTGTAACGGTGAGTTTTACTTTTCTTGTGTTTGCGGAAGAAAAAGGTTTAGGCACCATCAGCGGCACCGTCAAGGCCAAAAAAGCCAAGTATCTGAAGGATAGCATTGTCTATATCGAAAACGTGCCAAATGGTTTTGAGCCGCAAAAGGAACGTGCCGTTATCGATCAGAAAAATATGACCTTTATCCCGCATGTACTTCCCTTGTTAAAAGGTACCACAGTCGATTTTCTTAACAGCGATTTGGTTCAGCACAACGTCTATTCTCCGGACGCAGTTGCAGATAATTTTAATTTGGGAACATGGCTTAAGGGTGAAACACGGCCGTTTACGTTTAACAAATTAGGTGTTGCCTCCATCCGTTGCAATGTGCACGTCGATATGCTTGCCTATGTCCTTGTCTTGCAAAATCCATATTTTGCAAGGGTTGACAATGAGGGAAAATTTTCTATTACGAATGTGCCGGAGGGAAAATATACGATAAAATTGTGGAGTGAACGGTTCAAGACACAGGATCGGCAAGTAGAGGTCAGGGTGGGCGCTACTGAAGCGATAGCGTTTGAGTTAAAATGATTTTTAGGATTCTTCAATTACCACCTTGCCGGTCAAGCTCAGGTCGTCAAGAATTTGACAGAGTTCAGATTTTATGCCTTGGGCAGTATCTGACTTCAGAGTAACCCGGAAATCTACCCCGATTTGTAGTTCTATTCCGGCCCTGAGTTTTGGTAATATTTTTGTTCCGAGGCGATTCCAGACCTCCGGGGGGATTGTACCTGCTAAATGAAGGGTGCATGTCTGCTTTTCAACAATAGTTTCAACATCTGGTTCATGGTCTGACGTTGACGTCGGCTCTGGCTGTGGAAATGGTTGAATCGGTGGTTCTGGCGGTGGACGGTGTTCTATTCCTGCCTTGATAGATTTGGCCCTGTCTTTTTTCAGAAGAAATACGCCTGATTCAAATGCCACCTCTTCGGGAGAAATAAGTTCCATATACCAAACCCGCTCGTATGTGCCGTCAGGTTTCTGCCCTGATGCCAGGCCAAAATCACCCTTTCCTACGAACTCAACTATCTTGCCTCTTAACCCGACTTTCGCAATTCGAGGGGAATGCAACCCGCTGAGCCAGTAAAATCAAGGGGTCATGTAAAAAGGTCGGCACTACAGACCGACCTGTCCGGATGCGTAAACCTTGGGTGGCGGTTGTTCTGGAAGCACCAATCCCAATTGTGCTAAAAGGAGAGCAACATCCTTTTCCGGTTGGGTATAACGGCTCATGACAATGGTGCCATATGGGGCGGATTGCATAGGTACTTGATGCAAGACGGCGCTGATAAAGTGACATAAGGAAGCCTATAGCCCTGGCCCGTGGATCCTCACCCTGGGCAGCAGCTTGCGTACTCTGCTGTTTCACAAACCTGGTGATATCACGGTAAAGCTCAAATTCCTGCCCATCTATCTGAAAATCTACCGTATGAGGGATACGTTTGGTAAAGATTTTTTTGGCTACCCAAGCGCCGTCCGACCCGCGTTCTGGGAAATACACCATTGCCTCTTTCGTTCGGCGGAGATAGAAAGGCGCGCGGTGTCGAGCCATTGCCTCACGTATGGATTTCACGTCGGCATACGCATCTTTATCCAATAGTTGGAGAAAAAGGCTGAAATTGACCGGGTCTCCTTTATGAGGAGTGGCAGTAAGAAGCAGGATATGGTCTGATTGATCTCTCAGGAGTTCACCCAGGGCGTATCGCGCCGTTTTACGGGCGGGCGGTGTCCACGACATGCGATGGGATTCATCTAT